>JBARXI010000418.1:0-1672 GCA_049647275.1 Microcoleaceae cyanobacterium | reverse complement strand
TTGTATTTTTTGTACTGATATTAGGTTTACTGAATTGAATTAGTTCTAATGCAAAAAATTTAAAGTGTGACAGACCAATAATTTATCCTGCACTTATTCACTCTTTTTATTTCCCAAATACTTGTTTAGATCGAACTTAATATTGCCCCCAGACTAAAAAACTGGGGTTTTTTTTCTTTTTATTTACTTCTACATTTTTTTAGCAATAATTGTCCGAACTGACTTGCAAAATTCGTTTTTAATTTTTATTGCCGATCGCTCAATGGATCGAATTATTTTTATTAAATAGAAAAGTATCAAAAATAGTATTAATTCTCAGTATTTAAACGGATGTAATATTACTTTTGATTCTAAAGACCCAAACATTATTAGTTTTTTTCCGGATTTAACTATTTACTTAAGTATTTTTTTGATAAATTAGTCTGAATCTATTATTACCTCTTAAAAATTTGACAATTAATCAGTATATTTAATTATCTATATAAAAAAATATACTAGTTATTATTTTTTCTTATCTATAATCTTCATAATATCAATAATTTTAATCTTTTGAAAAATTTAATATCTAAATAAATAATATTATATAGCGTGGTTTAGAGGCGGATTTTTAACCATTTACATACAATGTATGTCCTTTTTTTGACCAATTTACATTTAAACTTAATTTACGTCATTTCTAGGATTAACATCAAAAAAAACTGTGTTAGTCTATTAAATGTAAACAGGACTGTAAATTGACCAGGGTCTCAAAATAACTAAATTGCTTGTGGTTGATGCTACTCAGAAAGTATGTCGAGTTATCAAATAAATCAAAAGTACATACTTACTATTTCATCTACCAATATACATTCCCATAGTAAAAAAGTGACAAAGTGTCAGTAGCATCTATAAAATCTTTTTGCTATATTCCACAAGACACTATCTAATCACTTCCAAAAAATAAATTTTGAGATATGGAAAACAACATTTTTCACTTAGACGATCCGCAAAAACAGCAAGAACATCAAAATTTCCTAGACTTAGCTCCCATTGAGGATGCAACTCATGTAGCTGTTAACAACGGTCGTTGGTCAGACCCCAATACTTGGGAACAAGGCCAAATACCATCCGATGGAGCGCAAGTTCTAATTCCAGAAGAATTAAAAGTAACTTACGATCTAGATAGTGATACCAAACTGGAAACAGTGCGGGTAGACGGTAATCTGAAATTTGCTCCATATCGAAATACTCAGATGCTTGTGGATACATTCTTTGCCACATCAACAAGCACCTTACAGATTGGTACTGAAAGCACTCCAATTCAACCAAATAGAACTGCCCGTATTATTATTGCAGATGCAGGCCCAATTGATAGCAAACAAGATCCTAGCCTGTTAAGTCGTGGTGTGATTACCCACGGAAAAGTCGAGATTTATGGTGCCGAAAAATCAGACTTTATATCCCTCAACAAAGATGTTTTGGCTGGAGACAAAGAACTTATATTAGAGAACACTCCTGTAGGCTGGCAGGTTGGGGACACAATTGTTTTGGGTGGTACTCAACATAACCCAAATGGTTCAAATGACGACAACAGCCGTTTTCAGGATGAAGTACTAACAATTACAGAAATTAATGGCAACCGTATCAGCTTCACAAATAATGATGTCACCTCTGGTGATAATACGGTTTTAAG
>JBARXI010000417.1:0-11027 GCA_049647275.1 Microcoleaceae cyanobacterium | reverse complement strand
ACCTGATTTGATTAATCCTTTTTCATTTTGAGCTTTTACTTTTCTTTTTTCTACATCTACTTTTTGAGCATTTTCAACTAATTTTGTTAACTGTTTATCAGTAATACCAGTAATTCGTTTCGTTTCTTTTGGGAAATTATAAATATATTGTAAAAGTTGATTCATTCTCATCTAAATATATGTAATTTATCCTAATAATTTTACCTTATTTTCTATTTTGGAGACATCTAATGATTACCCTGATATTAAAACTTGCAGCAAGCGCGACCAGATTGCTATAGCAGAGTGGGTTGTTGTTGAGGGCAAGTGGTGATGAAAAAGAAGACCAAGACCAGCTAAAAGCAGATAGCGAACGGTGGCAGCAAATTAAGGAAACTGCCTATGCAGGTAGCCTGGGGACTAATGAACAGTTTATTGAATCAATAGAGAAGATAGCAGAGTTAGCAGGGTTGCCTAAACCTACTCCAGGACTGCCATACATTCAAACTATATCTGTTCGCAACGCAGCGCTCGCCTCTTGCCGAACTGCAAAGCCAGCCAAAACACTAGCACAGTAATAAAACCAGCAATTAGGAGCAATAGAAAATGTGGGGAGAAATTGATAGAACTGAAGTCGAATTGCATGGGTATTTCCATGTGATTACAAGTTCTGATTCTGATATTATTGTCGAGGCTTATGACATCATCCTAGAATCTGGGCACAAACACGCTCAAGCAGTGGCTACATTTTACGACAAGAAGTTGGCTACCAAGACCGCAAACCAACTGAATGCAGCTCTGAGAGGATTAAATCATTCCAGAGATAGTTTCATCTTTTTTGGAAAAAGGAAATTAGAGCCAATCGAATAATGGATGAGCGATATATCAAAAAGCCAGCGACTAGAATGCGCGACTACAGCGATAATAACCGACTTGACTTAGATGCAGCATATCGCCTTTTGAGTAATGTAGACGCAATTCCAGTGTCCTACGCACATGAGGGTTTCCTCACAGAAGCAGATATCAAGAAGGCAGAAACTATCGCAGCGAAAGCATTGAAAGATGGTTAATACAATCGTGAAAGCTGAAATCAATCATCTAGCTAGGGAACTAGCCTTACTATCAGGATATGTTTTCCCCGAACACCATGACTTTTTCAGTAGCATCAATCCCCGCGCTCAGTACTTTAAATCTTTAGCCATTAGGGCCTTTGAAGTAATTCAGGGGGTAATATTAGATGTTTGACTACTTAAATTTTAGCACCTTTGCTTCCCTATCTTGGATAGCTGCCATCAATATTATTTGTGCCCTGACCTAAACCACTTATCCCCTAGTTCAGCTACTAGGGGCAACAAATATCAACAAATATTCGACCCTACAACACCACCTGGAGATTAAGAAATGTTATTTTTCATCAGTCCGATTTCTACTGTAATGGAAAACTTTAGCCAAGAAAAGGCTTTATTGCGTGCCTACTTAGGCTTATCTCAATCAATGGCAAAACCAGTAGCGATTACTAACCCCATAGCAGAAACACGCTTTTATTATGGTCGCTTGTTAAGCTTCCTTATCTGCAATTTAGACAACGTGATTACTGAGATCGAAGCTGCTGAGATTCAGGACCAACAGAAGAAACAGCAACAACAGGAACAAGAAACTATTCCAGAATATGCCCCCGTCTACGCCCCAGTGGAACTTCCAGAAAACCTGGAAATAGTAGAAGATATCGAAAATCCTACCGATATCGGTGTAGAGGAACAAACCCCAGACACAGCAATAGACACAGAAGATGAAGATATAGAGAACTGGCCGATACCAGAAAACCCAGAACCCTCTACTGATGAACTATTCAGTGAATTAAAGACCGACTCACTAAAAGACAGAATGTTAAGCTGCAAGTGCAAGCAAGAATTAGAAGCATTTAAGCTAGAAGTTGGTGAATTTAAAGCCATAGAGTTGTGGGAAAGCCTAGATATCCTAGAACGCAACCACATCAAATCCATTAACTTAGCCCCCTCCCCCGACAAAGCACCCGCACCAATGGGCTATCTATTTCAATACACTGATAACAGCAAAACCAAGCACCAAGCACGGTTAATCGGACACTACCTCTATGGTGAACCTCTCAAAGATAACGAGCGAGCAATCCTAATTAGTGGGAACCTGAAGCCCATAGTAGTCAAAAATTTAACCCTTAAACCATACGTCAAAAAAGACCAGAAACCCATGTATCAAAAGGAATTAGAGCAGTTACAACAGTTCCTCACCACACCCCAAAAACAGGATGATGAACCAGATGCAGCCACCATTGCAGCTCTCAAATTCACAGGATTAGCAGAGATCCCAAAGCCTCAAGCTGGCTCCAACAATGGAAAAAAGCCCGCCTCGCAAGTATCAAACGTCGTAGAACAGCCCGAACTACCTCTGGTCACCGAACACCCCAAACCTAAAGAACTACCGGCAACACCAACCCCTGCATTAGAAGCGCTCGCCACAGAGCTCCACAATATAAACCCCCAATCTGTTGCTACACTTAATTTCAAGTATGAATCAATTGAAGACTCAATTTTCCTGACAATTTTACACGAAGACTCCGAGGTAGCGTGTTTTGAGGATAACGGCAATGATGTATATGCAGTCGGTGACAACAAAAAACTCACTTACCACGGATTCACAAAAACAGAGATAGACGCTGCATTCCAGACAGGAGAAGCGGTCTATGAGCAACTAAAAAAAGCTTAGAGCCATCTGGGGTTGGTAATTCCGCCTCAAACATAGACGGGACGGAATTCTCAGATGGTGATTTTTTCGATGACGAGGATGATGACCCTACCTGCTTTGAGCTGATTCAACGCCAGATAGAGCAGCTAGAAAATTTCCAAGTAGAATTTACGGAGATAGAACAGCTCAAGGTTTACCATTATGGGACAGAAATAGGCAAAGCTTACCATTGTGGAAGCTACATTGACATCACTCCCACTTTAATTAATGAACTTTCTAAATACAGCCTAGACTTAGAAGCATTCATGGTTGAAAACGACATCAACTACAAAATCATCAAACCAGCAGAAATCAAGCACCAAAAAATCAAACCAGGACTACATCTAACCATAAAGTGGAAAAATACTTTATTTCCTAACAGTGGATACATTGACAACCATTATTTCAGCTATCACCGGAATGACCAACGCGGTGACTATGTAGAACTAATTTACAAAAATCAGATTTATCACAACCCCTCTTTAACACCAACTCCAACCCATGTACAGCCTTACTTCGATAAAATCTGGCGCGACATTCAAGTTCATGAAATATTTAGGCATCCCAAGGAGTTGAGATTAGGAAATAAAATAGCTAATTTCCTGCCAGATAGAATCAAAGCTTATCGAGTCAAAAGTGACGATAATCAGTGCAAAGTAGCCAGAAACAAGCAGAAATACTGTTACGTCAAACGGTTTCGAGATTGTGAATATTATGTGTCACCGACTGCCAACTGCCAATTAATGAGCAAGCGTGCCAACAGTCTATCTGAAGCCATAAAAATTGCTTTAGAAATGATTAATTCTCAAGAAAAAAACAGTTAATCAAACCGAAGAATGATGCTAAAACCCATGCCAGAAATAAATCCAACCGAGCTACTTTACAACCCTTATCAACCCATTGAGAAGGAAGACTTAGCAATACTTCTTGGCGTAACGGATCATGCTATAGAAAGCTGGTGTAAACAAAAAAGAAAACCTTCAAAACCAGCAAGAATTTTAGCAGCTTTACTCTTGGAAAAGTGGCGTTCGCAAGCTTCACAAAAGTAGTAGCAGAAATGCAACCTATATCAGAACCTCTCATCAAAAAGTGAGAGGTATTTTTTGGGCTCAAATGAACAACAAAATTAGGGGTACACTGTCTCTTGTCAAGTACATTTACAAGTGTAATGATATCAATATGTTCTCAGGAACGCTCAACCCGTTCTCAAGTACACAAGAGGTATGTAAACACAAGTAGTAAAAATCAACGAGAGTGAGTGCGATAACATACAAATCCTGCTATGTCCTCAAGTACAAACTAACTGTTCTCAAGACCATTTGAGAGTGCAAAAGCGCAAGCGTTCAGGTAGCCACTCGGTAAGGCATCCATAGTTTTTTAGCTTTGAGAAACAGCTACCTAAGAAACACTCAACTATCATACAAAACCTAGTGACAACAGCACAGAATATTCACTTTTCAATATGCTCTCAAGTACACACGAACTGTTCTCAAGTACATAGGAGGAATGCAAGCACAAACAGTAGAAGTAGAGGTATTAAGTCCCAAACCAGATGAACTGAAAACAGTAAAAGTTAGAAAACTGCTCGACTGGAGTCGCACCAGTTTCTATCAAGCTAGAAAAACACTCGGTTTACTATCAGCTCAATATCTGACTATCGAAGACATCAAAGAACTATTGTTAATGAAACTGGTGCTTCAACAACAACGCTGTTCTTTGACCCGCCAACAATATTTACACTATCGGCAAAACTATGGCTTTGAAGCTGTAGCAGAAGCTTGCAACATAGACATAAATTCTGAATTAAGGAAATTAACCGAAAATGGCATTACAAGACTTAGACAAAAATCGCACTGTAGAAAATAACGGTAAAACTGCACCTAATAACAACCAACAACAGAAAACAAAACCAAAAACTAAGAACGATAAAGGAGCGATCGCCAAACTTCAGCAAACCTCAAATGACCGAGCTGAAGCATTAGCAACTGCCAAACAAAGCACGCAAGCAAAAATAGCAGAAGCCGGCTATAAATCTGGCCGTAAAAAAGGACAAAACACCTATGGTCAGGCTGATAATTTAGGCTTCATTGATGGAATATTGCTACACGAAATTGACCAAGCTGAAAACATCGGCACACAACTAGAACTATTGGATGAACTATCAGATAATTCTTTAGATTTAGACGCTTTAATTGTTGCAGGAGACCCCCTAAAAAAATTGCTGAATCACTCAATATCAGTGGAATCAATAAACCAATTATCGACCGAATTATCATTATTGCCCTCCTCAGAAAACTTAGAAGATTAGAGGGTAAAATTCAACGGCTGGAGACCAAACAAAATCAACTCCAGCCAGCCACAGAACACATTTATTTGATAAGTGGAGTATGAGCAATAAAAAACAAGCTAGTTTTTATCAAAATGCCAACAACGAGTAAGGAGTAATTAACATGAAGTGCATCCCAGTTAAATACACAGTAGTTTCCAAACATCGTACTCTCAAAGACCAATTATTTATGTGCTTTTTTCAAGCTAAAGAATTGGTGAAGAAAATTAGAGGAAATATCCAGGACTTCTTTACTATTTATGACTGGGATGCAACTACTCATGAATATATGGAGATATTAGGAAGATGAAGAAAACATGGCTAGAAAAGTATGAAGAAGGTCAAGCAGAGCTAAATGAAAAGAAATACTCGCAAAGGCAAGTCGATAAAGCATTTATTATTGGTGTTTTTACAGGGGGATTAATTGTTTGCGGTGGGTAGGCTACTCTTGATTGTGTAGAACCCCAACAAGTTGAAGTAAAAACATCCGTTGAAAAGCCAAGTAAACCAACTGTAATTACGGACATTTGCTATGCAGAAAATTAATGGCAAAAAATAAAAAAAGGAGGAGGAACAATGAGTAAAAAAACAAAGCAGAAAAGCCGAGTTTTGATAGGAGAGAATAACAAAGAAAACAGGATTAATCTTTGTCTTACGCAGGAAAATGGTGAACCATTAGACATAAAAATTACGAGAGAACAACTTCATCAAATCCAACAGTATAAGGAATGTGAGGAGGAAAATTAAGCAATGAGATTTCATCTTTACTTCTCCTCAGACCACCTGTTTGTAGGTATCCGAAAATGTCTGAGTTGCATTGAGGAAAATTACACTCAACATTGGTATATTTGCCTCATACCAGTATTAACAATTCAGATTAGTTACGATGTAGAAAAGCCTAACAAAGATTTTGTAATTACGGAGCTTTATTGATGAATAAAAAGACCCCCGAAAACAAAAGACCTGAGCATGACATAACCCTTCACTTAGGAAATAATGAAGTGATTTCTCTCAAAGAAATCAAATACGGACGGCCAAAGAAACAAAAGAAAAATCAGGAGGAAAATTAATGGGAAACGCAATTTATTTCGGCAGTGAAAATACGACTCAAGATTCAGTAGGAAATGTAAATTCAGTCGGGCAAACAGCAGCAGTCCCCGGAAGTTGCATTTCCCCAGACAATAACGGTTACTCCTATGTAATGCTTGATGAATCATCTAAAGCAACAGCAACATGGGAAGCCAACAAATTAGAAAGTTCAGCAGAAGAAATTCAACAACTAAAAGCCTACGCCAAACACATGGTAAAACAAGCCATGTTTGCTAAACAGAAAAAACGTTATTTAGGCATCATTTCCAAAGCAGAAGCAGTGGTAGTTGACAACTTTGCCAAAACTAAAGTTATTGTTGCTGAAAATGTCCGCAAACAATGGGATTCAGTCAACAAAATGTTTACTGGCATGGATAAAGTTTGGGCGGGTTATTCAATCGGTCAACACCGTCGGCAAAACGATTTTCAAATGATAGATGAAAGGAGGCTGGCAACTATTGGAAAAATGCAGCAACAACAATCAAAACAACTATCAGCATTATCTAACAAAAATTAGGAGGTAAAAACAATGACAAAAAGCGATAAAACTAAGGTTTCTCAAAGTTTGCATCAAGAAATGAAGCCTGCTAAGGTCTCACAAAATTTATTAGAAGATGCCAAGCAACATAATCCCAAACTATGGGAAATACTTCAAGCACCTCAAGATTGTCATCTGGAGAATAAGGAAGTAAAAAATGGATGATGAGTTTGATTTAGATGATTTAGAAGACGGCTTAGATGACGCACTAGATGATAATTTAGATGATTTAGAAGACGGCCTAGACGACGAACTAGATGATGATTTAGAAATGCTAGATGATGAGTTTGACCTAGAAGATAATGACTTGGAGGAGGACGAATTAGATTTTGACGACGATGATGATTTAGATGATTTTGACGACGACTTAGACGATTAACAGTAAACAAAGGGAGAGGCTTTAATCTCTCCCTTAAAAAGCGTTTCGGTACGAAAAGGGGATGTTTTACCCAGACTCAAATTAAACTACTTATAGAAGTCGGGGATGTTTTACCTAAGCTCGGATGTTCCGGAATGCGGAAGCTTGCCAGATGCCTAATTTTATGCACAATTTTTTAGGCTAATAGCTGATAGCTAATAGCTGATATAGCAATCTTATCTGAATTGTGAGATATTCTAGGATTTTAGGCAACAGGCAACAGCTCCGGAAAGCAACAGAGGAGAAGGAGAAACTGTATCTTATGAATCTTAAAACCACTAGATTCTCGATTTTTAGATAACAGTAAAATTCTCACATCTGATTCCTGATTGCTATAGCTAATAGCTGATAGCTAGTTAATAATATAAACCTGATTTCTATTATGGCAAAATACAAACTAATTTGGTATGGCTGTTTATTTATATTTAGCGCTTGCTTAAGCATTTTACTAGCAGAATTAATTCAAATCTGGTCTGCTTTCTCACTAGCTTATCTCGCGGTTTGTTGGGGTACTTTGAGAATATTTAGAGGCAATTTACACCCCAAAGCAAACGAATCAATGGCAGCTAATTTAGGAAGAGGAATTGGTGACTATGGTTGGTGTTTATTAATAGTTTTTACAGCAGTTTTAGTAGGAGGTGGTAGTTCATGGTTATTATGGACTCTCCAGCAACTTTTTTAATAGGAGGACTAACCTGCATGGCGATCGCTCTCCACCCAAACCAGTCAAATGCTACAGCAGCTTACTTTGCAGGATGTGGCGTTGCTAGTGCTGGAGTGGGAATGAAAAAAGCTTATGAGCTGCAAGTAGAAGGAGCGATCGCCACCACTATGAGAGAGTATCAAGTACAGCAGCAGAAGCTGAGGTAAGAATTAATCAGATTTATCAGTCAGCTTATCCTCAGCCTGAAAATGTCTATTTACCTCCTAATTTTGAGTTAGAAAATAAGTTTGATTGGGATAGATTCAACACCGATGCTGACAAGTATCCACACATCTTAATTGCTGGAGAAACTGGGGCTGGGAAATCAACAACAGCGACAGCTCTATGTAGATTTTTAGGTGGGGAATGTGTCGTTTTAAATCCTCACTATAAACCAGGCGACTATGAAGGTTTTGTTAATTACTGCAAAGGGATGGAATATGGTAATTGGAGTGAAGATATCCTTCCAATTTCACCAAACCAACTAAAAGATAATGAGACAATGCAGGAAATTTTTGATGATTTTATCTCAGGAAAACTACCTTTTAAACCTACCTATGCTCAGTGTTTTAAAATCATCCACATTGAAATGAAGCGACGCTATAAGCTCAGAGAAAACGGCAATGAAGATTATCCATTTATTAATATCATCACCGATGAGTTTAATGAAGCAATAGATGAACTTCAAAAGCAAAAAACTACAGAGAACAAAGAGTGGTTTAAGGAGACTTTCAAGAGTTGTTATGTATCAATTTTAAGACAAGCTCGTAAGGTAAAAATCAGATTAATTGGATTAGTTCAGAATGCAGAACTAGAACCCTTAGATTTAGCAAAAATGGGAAGTGTTAGGAAGTGTTTTAAATTTGTGAGAGTAGGTGAGATTGCCAAAACTTACTCAAAGCAAATTACCCCAGAAGTTTACGCCTGGTGTCATCAAACCAAGTATCCTATATTAGTAGGTGATGAACCAGCCACACTACCTCAGCAAGTAAGTTTCATAGAAACAGAAAAAGTATTATCTGCTGCTGATAATTCTGATGATGATGATGATGATAATGATCAGGACTTACGCAAGGACACTATATATAGTGCATGGCAAATATAGCGATTGCTGACACAAAGCTCCGCTAACGCTGAGAAAAATCATAGCGATCGCCCAACACTGTTGGTTTTATTCCTATTCCTAAAAACCTAAATAACTGTCATTTTAATTGTAGGATATTTAAGTTCAGATACTAGATATTTGGACAATAATTGATGTTTCAGATGATAAATAGTTATCCCAAAAATATTTGCCATTTTTTTCAAATAATTCCAGACTAACATGGCACAAGCAATATGGTTTTGTTGGATTTTTGCCCGACGACATTGACAAAATCCCAGCCCTGTTAGTTGCTTAATTTCTCTGTGAAACTCCTCAATTTTCCATCTAGTTTGAATCTCAAACTCAACGTCATCTGTACTCTGATTACTGAGGTGATTAGTAACAATATATTCTGTTCTGTTTTTAGAAACAGTAACCCAGAATAATTTGACTTTTTTATCTCTAGGAAAACCTTTGATTTTAATGATTTTCCCTGATACTAATTCTCTCTTATTCCATGTTATTTCCTCCAGTTTTTTATACTTTTCTACACCCCCTGTATCGTCTACCAAACGATTGCTTTTTAACGGGCAATAGTAAATTTTACCTAAATTATCTATTAAACCCATGAGTCTTTGGGTTGCATACCAGCTATCCATTAATACTGTTTTTACTGGTATTTTTTTATTTTTTACTACATCAATCATCATATCTTCTACATGATCTATTTTACTCTTTCGATCACTTTCTGGGTTATAAATCCTATAATCCACTATCCAAAAACGTTCTATTTGAGGGTTAAAATATAAGCAATTAACTACTCCTATCCCACGGACTACCCCATGTTCATTACCACTATACTGACGCCGGACAAGCTCAATTTTTTGGGAATACTTTTTATTGATAACTGTGTCATCAAAAATTAAATAACCATCTTCAGTAGTTATAATTTCTTCCCTGACGTTTTGCCACAAAACTTCTGTCCCTAAATCAATGTTTTTCAAGTAACGATTAATTTGATCGTGGCTAATTTTTTCTAGATGGTCAGCAAGATTTGTTATAGTGTAATTTGTTTGACTACTTATTAGATACTGACAATATTTTATATAATTAAAGTCCATGAAAAAATCTTCATCAAAAAACTATGTTATTCTCAGTTAAAATCATACCAGATAATCTATAGAGTTGTTGGGAAATAAGGTAAAATGATTCAAGACTAAATTGGCCAGGAAAATGCTAAATATTGAACGAGCCTTAAAACAAGACAGGTTGCTCAGGGCATTAACAGGATTAAACCGTAAAGCATTTGAATCTTTGTTGAAGTCCTTTAATCAAATGTATGAGCAAACATTGCTGGAGAAACCTCGTCAACGCTCTCTTGGAGGAGGCCGTAAGGCTCGTTTACTCACCAGTCAAGACAAATTATTCTACATTCTCTTCTACTTTAAATGTTACCCCACCTTTGATTTAGCTGGTATCCTATTTGACATTGACCGCAGTCAAGCACATTATTGGGTACATCGCTTACAAGCAATTTTAGAAGATGCCCTGGGAGAAAAAAAGGTACTACCAGAGCGTCAAATTAACTGTGTTCAATCATTTATGGAATGTTTCCCTGAAGTAGAACGAGTGATCATGGACGGGACAGAACGGCCAGTGCAACGGCCAACTCACCCAGAAAAACAAAAACTGAATTATTCAGGAAAAAAAAAGCGTTACACTCGCAAACATCTAGCAGCAGTGGATCAAAATAAGCAAGTGTTAGTATTAACTCAGGCGCGAGAAGGAAAGTTACATGATAAAAAGTTCCATGACGAGGAAAAGCTAATAGGAAATATACCTGTGGAGATTCCGATTGAAGTGGATAGTGGTTTTCAAGGTATTCAACACCAGTATGAAAATATCCGCATTCCCCATAAAAAACCAAAGGGGGGGCAATTAACGAAAAAACAAAAGTCAGAAAATCGGAAATTGAGCTCATCAAGGGTGATATGTGAAAATGCTTTCGCGGGTGTCAAACGCTATGGAGCTGTCAATCAGATTTACCGTAATCACAAGGATGATTTTGATGACAAATTAATGCTAACAGCAACTGGATTATGGAACTTATATCTGATGGCAGCATAAATA
>JBARXI010000416.1:0-2865 GCA_049647275.1 Microcoleaceae cyanobacterium | reverse complement strand
CTCTTGCACCAATCAATATCTGGATTTTGATAGTACCAACACTGTTTAACTTCAGCCATCGCTAATATTTCACCCCCAGATTCCTTAAATAGAATGCAATCGCCCTCAGCTACTTTTTGATAGGGGGCGATTTTTGGTTTTGATAATCTGCTCTCAATAGTTTTCTGGCCTAGTAATACTAGCTCCAGATAATGCTTTTGTAAGATAGCAATGTGGATAACTCTGGCCTCAAATTGGCCTTTATCAAAATATTTGGCCAGAGCTGCGATGATTTCTTTTCTGTTGGTGGCCATAGGGTTTTGATGAAAAAATAGATAAAAAACCTACCCTAGAAATTACAACTAACACTTGTAACGCTAAGGCTGTAATTCATACATAGAAAGGTTTACGACAACTGCTACTAATCGAACAATACCTCGGACAGGTGGGTGGCAGGTAGCAGTTCCTAGTAAGCAGTTATTCTGATCTGAAAATCATATAAGGCCATTAGTCCCAGAAAAAAGTGCTTTAGTCCAGCCCAGGGTTTTTCGGTTTGGGATAGACTGAAATGCCAAATTTTTCTGATGGCCAAAAATTTGATTTTTTTAGTTGTTGCAGTCTGTTGGATTGACAACATAAATTCTTGGTGAATTACTACTTTCAAAATTTTCTAATTGCTGAGTGATAAGTCTAGCTGTAATTTTCATTTGCTAAAAAAATAGACATCACAATCTAAGGCGATAGCCATCTTTTTATCTTTTCTCAGAGAAATTCAGGTTAAACTGAAGCAACATAAATAGTTTTAAATGTAGTGCAGAAATTAGCATTTCAATCCCTTTATGGTGACTATTTAACTTTCATAATCATATTCCCACCAATTGTCACGGATTTTTTGTTTACGACTGGGGTATAGATATTTGTCTACACATTTTTCTTTTCCTGGTGGTATGTAAGCAATACCATATTCGTTAAATACCCATGTATCAGTGGCAAAGAAGGTGCAGCCTGCTTCTTGATTAAATCTATAGATATAATACATTCCAATTCTACTATTATCTTGGCAGGAATTGGGATTATTCACACAGTTTATTAAGGCAGGTTTGGATAACTGGAATCTAATTGTTTCTGTATAGGCGAGTAAATAAATGTAAGATAAAATTAGTATTGGTACAGCAGTAAGTTTTAATAAAGTTTTAGCTTTGGAGTATTTCAGGCGATGTTTTTTCGGAAAGTAATCTAACATTATAACAAATTCTAATAACCAATAAACTCCTACAATTAGGCAGCCAATTAGGGTGATTAATGGTTGAAGAATAACTACTAAAAACTCAAGTGGAGACCTTCCTATTACTAGGATTTGCCAATGTACGACTAGAGAAAAGCCTAAGCAGGCTAATAGTAAAATTATTTCCCAATAATTTCTAATGAATCTGAATTTCAAAGATTTACTCTCCTAGCTGTAGCTTGATGTATTATAAACTATTGATAATTAATGACTGATAACTGAAAGGGGTGCGTCAGCCAGTTAGTTAAAGGAGAAATTGAAAAAATGTGGCTGAAATATGGCGTTAACCCTAGCGGATACTTGGTAAGTATTGATGAAATTGGTAGTGGCAAAACGAATTTAACTTGTCTCTATTGTGGAGGGGGTTTAACTGCAAGAAAGGGTAGGATAAAAGAACATCATTTTGCCCATACAGGGGAAACTTGTAAGCCTGTTGTATCTAGAAACAAGTACAAAAAATTCCCTGGGTTGCCTTTATACGATCGCTTTAATATTCAGCTACCAGGAGCTGAAGTTGAGGAACTGAAAACCTTGTGGAAAGAATATCAAAGTCAAGGTTTATTAATCCCTAGAGATTTAGTTAATTTTAGGTGGATATTAAAGGGGTTAATACAATCTGTTAGAGAAGGTGAGTGTGAGTTTACCAACTTAGGTAAAATACCAGTTGGTGCTTTGGAGTTGGCAGCTTTTAATGAAGTTCAAGAACCTTTATTATTAGCTGAACTTGATAAATATGAACTGGCTGCTCAAAGAGCTGAATTAGTATCTTATTCTAATTTATGGGAATATCAGGCAGACCTGAAAATGTACCGCGCTATGTTGAGGCGAATTTTGACTAATTCTTTGTACTTCTTGCAGATAAAAACTGCTAGAAAAACTTTCTGTAAAATTGGCATTACTACCAGACCAATTGAGCAACGTATTGCAGAAGTACAACAAGATTTAAAGCAGCACTTTTCTCATCCTGTTGTTAGCTTAGTAGGGTTGTGGGAACATCGGGGGAATGTTGAGCTTTATTTTAAGCATCGGTATTGTGCTAAGAATTATCGTATTGGCAAGTTGACGGAATATTTTCAGTTTTATGATGTTAAGCCCGTGCTAGATGACTTGTTTGGGATGAAGGGGAAGGTTTTGAGTGAGCTGGAGAAGGGAGTGTGAAAAGAAGAGGCAGCGATCGCTTCCCTGTAGAATTATTATAATTAATATCTAAACCTGAACTAAACAGAAACAACAATGTTGCACCGATCTACTTATAACTACCAACTTTCAATAGAGTATCAAGGTTCAGATTCCATTAAATTAATTCGATAACGTCAGCTACCCAGTATAAATATGCTAAAGAGACATCTTTATGAGATTGATTAATTCTATTAGCCCACTCTATTACATCAGATAAGTTCATTGTTTCTTCAATTCTACCTGCTTTGGATGATTCAGAATTTGGCAAAATATTCTTATGTATTTTTATCATTATTTGCATCGCTATAGTTACATTTCTTCGGTTTTTTTGTTCAAAAGGTTGTAAATTATTAAAATATGTTCCCATTTCTGCCATTGAATTTAAGGTTGTTTGAAGCAATTTACTCATTGATTTAGAAATT
>JBARXI010000415.1:0-1502 GCA_049647275.1 Microcoleaceae cyanobacterium | reverse complement strand
TATTAGCCAGACCAAGCGACCAGATTTGGCTACTAGATAAAGCAGTGGTCGAGCAAGCATTACACAACCTAATCCTAAGTATAATTCTATCTGCTGGTTCAGGTAGTGGAGTAAAAATTCATCTGTCGGAAAAAGAAAAACAACTTAATGTAGCAGTCTGGGTTTCCCATCCCTTCTTAGGAGATAGTCTTCCTCATGCCCAACTCTACTCCGACCAGTTATCTGAGTTGGAACAAAATCAATCTGGCTCCCTAAACAGATTGCAACTCAAATTCTCCGATATGACAAAAATTATATTTGAGAAAATGCCAAAACAAGCAGAAACTTTTGCAGCTAACCAAACCCGTGAATTCTTAGCATTGCTACTCAGTTGTCAGTTAGCAGAAAAGCATGGAGGCTCATTGTGCATTCAAGGTTCTGCTGAATTAGGCTATCGATATATTATGACTATTCCACTGATAAGTGCTGGATAATATTGAATGAACTACGTCTAGCTCAGCGAAGCGGCTAGACGTTTCTGACGCTTCTTCGCCCCTAGTTGTCTCATGCTTCCGCATTCGATAGAGCTAGGCGACTCTGCATCTAAAGAGGCACGTTCCATGCCCCTTGCATAATTAAGCATAATCTTGGCTGCGGCTACATCACGGTCACACGAATAGCCACATTTTTCGCAATTATGTATTCGTTCTGCCAAGGTTTTCTTCTTTTGATAACCACAATTAGGGCATGTTTGAGATGGTTTTACTTTTTGAGTTGGAACCTCAATATAAAGTCCACCAGCTTCGGTGACTTTGCTCTTAACTAAAGACTTTAAATTGCCAATTCCTACATCAAGAATTGAGCGACTTAACCCCGTCTTTTGTTTCTTTCTTTTGCTACCCTTCTTGGCTTTTTTGGTCATTCCTTTCAGGTTTAACTTCTCCGTTGCCACCAGGCTATTACAGCTTACTATCTGTGTGGAAACTTGATGATGCCAGTTTTGCCTTTGTCTAGCTACTAACGATTGGATTTTACCAGCTAATAAGGCAGCTTTTTTCCATCTTCTTGATGCTTTGACTCCTTTTTGGGGATTACGTTTACGCCTTGCTTTTTTAGCGGTATTATTGATTATCTCCTGACATTGTTTTAGGAATCTAGGATTATCAATAACAGTTCCATCATCAAAAGCAAGTGCATGGTGAGTGCCAAAATCGATACCAATAGAACCTTGTTCCGAGTTTCTATTAGGAAGACAATCAACGGTTATTGAGGCATACCATTTACCTTGCTTCAAGATAATTGTACAAGTTTTTGGTGTTCCCCAATCTCTTGCTTTTCCTCTAATTTTAATTGTTCCTAAATTACTTAAGGTTAATCGTCCATGCTGTCCGTTGCTGTCTATTTTCCATCCAGAACGACAAGGATAAGTCCATCCTTTATATGTTCTAGATGATTTGAGCTTTGGGTATCCTGACTTAAGTTTAAAGAATCTTTGGAAGGCAAAATCAACTCTTTTTACAGTT
>JBARXI010000414.1:0-5436 GCA_049647275.1 Microcoleaceae cyanobacterium | reverse complement strand
CATTTAAAATCCGTCGTAACTCACCACTTTAGATTGAGATTTAGTAGTCTATTACGCTCAGTTAGAAGGCTAAATTCTCAGCTTTCAAAACCATTTAACAATCCGTCGTAACGCACCACTTTAGATTGAGATTTAGTAGTGTATTACGCTCAGTTAGAAGGCTAAATTCTCAGCTTTCAAAACCATTTAGCAATCTCTCGTAACGCACCACTTTAGATTGAGATTTAGTAGTGTATTACGCTCAGTTAGAAGGCTAAATTCTCAGTTTTCAAAACCATTTAGCAATCTCTCGTAACGCACCACTTTAGATATGAATAGGTATTAGGTAATCAAGAAAACGGTCTATAAGTTGCTCCCCGATCTACCCACCTGAAAACTACTTTTTTATAAGCCAGACTAAGAGTCAAATCAATATTTAATTGATTCTGGGAATTAGCAAACGTTATTTTCTACTAACTCCTGACTCCTAATTCTTTTAACGATACCGACCTGCAGTGAAACCACCGTGAGGCATATTCAACTCATCCTCCGAGCTAAATACTTTTTCCACCTCATCAGTTTCAGTATCAATCTTGATAATGTAGTTGGAAGCGTAACTAGCAGCATAAACATAACGTTCATCAGGAGTCACATTCAAACCGTGAGCAATGGCAAAATCTACTGGTAACTCTTCACCCGGTTTGAAACGCTTGATAAATTCAGGCTCGTTAACATCGCTGATATCATAGACCGAGATATAGCCATCTTCCCCAAAGTTATCATCGAGAGAATCTTCCTCTGCAACATACAGCTTGTCACCAGCAATACCAATATCTGATGGAGAGCGGAAAATACCACTTTCATCAGCAGTATTTGCACTTCCCACAACCCGCTCGGCTGTGCCATCAACCGTATCAAGTAACCACAAACTCGGACCGACAATATTTTCTCCCTCTGGAGTCAAGGAAGTTGGACCAAATTGCATTGATGCGGTAAAGGCGTAGCGATCGTCTGCCCAAACGGTGTAGTGGGTAAAAGCACCATTTCCTTCAGGAGAGCTTAATTCTATGGAATTTTGCAGGTTGAGACTACCGTTACCATCTACGGAATAGACTTCAATATCATCTAAATCGTAGTAATAACCTGTACCTAACCCCACAGTGCCAGAAGGATTAAAAGTTACTCCATGAGTTTGATTACTGGCTTCACCAAATTCAAAGCTATCTCCTGGCAAGAATTGATTTGTACTACGGTCAAATCCCCTAATTTGATTGTCTGTCCATTGAGTGGTGTAGCCGTAAGATGAACCTGGTAACCATGTTGTGCCATGAGCTTGAGTATTGGCAGGTTGAGTCCAAGTAGCAATGGGTTGACTTGGGTCTACCTGGGTGGGGACGTTATATTCCGAAGTTGTACCCGCAGGTTCTAATGTGAGGCTGTCCAATACGCTCAGGTCGGCTGTACCTGAAGACCAGTCAATGCCGTTTATCTCTAGTGCGACTAAATTGGCAGGGTCGGTATCTGAGGCATCGGTTGTGACATAAACTGTTTGTTCGTCAGGAGATATTAGGACGTGCTGAGGTCTCCCACCAGGATAATTTTCGATGTTTTCTAGAGGCACTAAGACTAGCTCGTCTGTTTCTGTATTGGCTAATCCTAATTCGCGGTCCATCATATTCACGAAGCCGTAGAGTGTGCGGTCAAGCTCGAAGTCTACGCTGAAAACTTGAGAGGCTCTACCTGTATCGTCTACAGAACGTAAGTATAGGGTGTGTTCTCCTTCTGTTAAGGCTCCGCCATAGAGTTGTTCTAAGTCTACTATGTCTAATGAGAAGTTACCATCAGGGTTAAGTTCATCACTGACATCCATGAAACTATTCCGGCGACGAGTGTCTAAACTGGCTTGGAGGTTGAGATTTTCTGGGTTGCCGTCGTCGGTGACAAATCCACTAACAGTTGGGTCGGAGGTGATTCCGTCTGTGTTGGTGCCACCGTTGAGGATAGTGTCGTTAGCTAGTGAGGCGGTAATTTCTGGACGCCTGTTGTTGGGGTTCAATCTAGAGGAGAATAAATCCCAAATACTTTGACCTGTTAGGGAGTCAACGCCAGATTGTTCTATGTCTGTGTCGTTTTCTGGGAAGGTAAGGTTGTCGAATGATTGCTGACCAAATAGGATGTTATCTATGGCATTATGGACTTCTTGCCAGGGATTGCTGTTATCAAAATCAGATATTATGGCAGTAGGGTCGTCTCCACTTTGGGGTGGTTGAAGTGCTGAAGCTGTGATATAATCTAGTCCAGGGATAATGGAGTTATTGTCTATTCCTGGGTTCTGGGTGAGGTCTACGTTGGTTTCTTCTGTAAACATAGCTTTTATCTATAATTAATTAAGTTGACTCAGGGATTTTTTTTATGAATCTTTGTTTGTTTTTTCCCTACAACTCTATAGAAACACCTAGATTACTGAGTTCAAGACTGAGAATGTACTGACTTATGAAAAATTTTTGACTGAGTTTTGTTTAAATTTATTTTGGACATTTTAACTGGGTATAAATCTCTATTTCTATTTATTGATGTCCAAAAAATCTATCTATGAAGTTTTTGTCCGGTAAAATTGCCAATTGTGCTAAAGAGGATATTCGTTTCAAGAAAATCTCAAAATCTCAATAAGACACTAATTTTGCATAGGTAGCGATTAACTAAATATATATAGATTAATAGCAGGGTAGCAAAAGTAAGTGACACTCTATTATGTTTAGCAAATCTATGAGTTTTCATAAAAGTCTGAAATTTCTGAGAGTATTTATACGTTCAACAATGAATAATTAACAATTACCTCTCCTGAAAAATAACAGGATTGACTCAAAGCCAAATTTCGGCTTTTTTATTCTTTGAAAGACAGGATGTAAACCTTAATTAACAATTATCCATTATGTGGCAAATAGAAAGTCTAGTAAAAATTACTTGATTCTGGAATAATCACCGGATTTTCTGTAGTTCAAATAAACCAGATTTTTTTGATTCCCTTTTTTGCGACAATCTAAATTTTTATATAGCAGTTCTATTATGAATGAGATACAGTATTTGTTCCCTGTTTTCTGTTCCTTTTTATCTGTCCCCTAAAAATCAAAAACTTATGTATCTCATCTAGTGTGAGAAATGCTATATCTTCATAATTACTTGATGAATCAGCTCTGAATAATAAATTACTTTTACCACCACGGAGAAGGAGAAAATTATGTCACGTTCACTTAAACTCCACAGCAACTACATACAAAAATCTAAATTAGCTATTAAGGGTAATGGTTTTCGTAGTCAAAGAGTCTTGGCTGAAAATATTGGTCTAGCTTTATCCACTGTAAGTAACTTTTTTACAGGGAAACCTATTGATGCGACAAATTTTATAGATATATGTGAAAAATTGGCTCTTGATTGGGAAAAAATAGCAGATTTGGGGGATAATATTTTACCTGTCTCTATAGATAATAAATCCCAAAAAATACTCACCCAACCTAATCCTAATATTGATTGGGGTGAAGCTATAGATGTTTCTATTTTTTTCGGACGTACAAATGAAATATCTACTCTAGAGCAATGGATTTTAAATGAAGACTGTCGAGTAGTAGTTTTATTAGGTATGGGAGGTATTGGTAAAACTGCTATATCTGTGAAATTAGCTAAACAAATTCAGGATGAATTTGACTATATTATCTGGCGTAGTCTCCGCAATGCTCCGCCTCTAAATGATATTTTAGTAGACTTAATTCAATTTTTTTCTCATCAAGAAGAAACTAATATACCAGCTTCTTTGGAACAACAAATGTCACGATTAATTGATTATTTACGCTCCTCACGATGTTTGTTAATTTTAGATAATGTAGAATCAATTTTACAAAGCGGCGATCGCACGGGAAATTACCGATCTGGATATGAAGGTTATGGTCAGTTATTCAGATATTTAAGTGAAGTTTATCATCAAAGTTGTTTAATCTTAACTGGGAGAGAACAACCTAAAGGATTAGTTGCTGAGGAGGGCGAAAATTTACCAGTTCACTGTCTCCAAATTACAGGTTTATCTGAAGCTGAAGCTGAGAAAATTATGCCAACTAAAGGGGATTTTATCGGAGCTACAACGGAACATAAAGTTTTAGTTTCTCATTATGCCGGCAATCCTTTACTATTAAAAATGGTTGCTTCATCAATTAGAGATTGTTTTAGTGGCAATATTGCTGAATTTCTAGAATTTTTACAACAAGATAGGTTTGTTTTTGATGAGGTTCGAGATTTATTAGACCAGCAATTCATACGATTAACAAAGTTAGAAAAGGAAGTTATGTATTGGTTAGCTATTAATCGCGAACCTATATGTTTACAAGATTTACAAGCAGACTTTTGCTGTCCTATCTCCTCTGGGGAAATCTTACAAACATTAGTTTCTCTACAAAGGCGATCGCTGATTGAAAAAAATACTCAATATCTGACTCTACAGCCTGTAGTTATGGAGTATATTACTACTAAGTTAATTCATCAAGTTACTGAAGAAATAAAAACCAATAATTTTGTCTTGTTATCAAGTCATTGTTTGCTCAAGTTAAATACCAAAGATTATCCGATCGAAACTAATAAAAACCTTATAGTTGAGCCATTAATAGATAAATTAATTACAGAACTTGAAAGCTCTCAGAATGTCGAGACTTATCTAAATCAAATTATTGCCAATATTCGCCAGGAAAATTTAGATAAAGATACTGGATATTTGATTAGCAATATTATTAATATATTGTATCAACTAGACGTTGATTTAAATGGCTATTATTTTTCTAATCTTAACTATTTGGCAAGCTAATCTTCAAGGAAGAATACCAGGCGCGAGGGATGTTTGCTACAAATAATAGAGAATTTTGACGATCGTTGATGTGTTTTTATTAAAACTTATTTATCTAATTGAGCGAGAAAATATATCATTTTATTACTTTTGTTCTTACTTCTTCCTTGCCTATATCATTTATTGAAAGAGGCTTTAAACCTTAATTAAGTAATTATCAATTGTCAATTGTCAACTATCAATTGGTAAAATAATTTTTTAAAAATGGTCTAAAATTGCCAAAATTGACATTCTCTGGTGTCCTAAAAACGCGGAAATTCCCATCCATCCAATGCAGAGCATGACATTAGCGTAGCTCCTCCGCAGGAGGCACGGAAAGGAAATTGCCCGTACAGGAGTTATATAAAATCCGGTTATACAGTTATCGCACTCGCGCTTCTTCCCTAAAATGTAGACATTTTTTGGAGTATCCCTGGTTCTTCCCAACGTTCATATTCTTAAGGACTTGTTAAACTAAGCCAGGTAAGTTACCCTACCCGACTCGTCTTCAGAACCGTGCGTGAGACTTTCACCTCACACGGCTCCTCTCCTAAACGTCCCTTTTCATGGGTACATCCTTAAAATTCCACCTC
>JBARXI010000413.1:0-4051 GCA_049647275.1 Microcoleaceae cyanobacterium | reverse complement strand
ATACAATTGGTTCACTAGATGGGATTTTGCCGGGAATTATGGGAATGTATAATCAAAAAGGTAGAGGCAGAAAATCTAAATTAAATCCCTGGCAAAAACCAAAAGTCAAAGAGTGGGTAAAGTCAGAGCCAAAAAGTCTAAATAAAGTGATGGCTAAAAAAAAATGGCAAATAGAGGTGAGCAAAGAGACAATAAAAAGAATTATAAAAAAGCTGAATATGAAATGGAAAAGAATGAAAAGGGGAATGATTCAATAATTGATAATTGATAATGGATAATTGATAATTACCTCTCCCTAAAACGGATTGGATTGAATAAAAGGAAAATTTTTTCTTCACAGGAGTCGATTGGAGGACAGCGAGGAGACCCGAAGAGTGCAGAGCCGCTCCGCTTTACATGTCGGCGACAAGCCGAAGAGCGTTTGCGCAGCATTCCGATAGGAAAGTTATACGCCAGCAAAACGCCATCCCACCCTACGGGAAGCTCCGCCGGGCGTCCGCTTGTTTCTCCTTTAAAGGAGAGGCTTTTTACCTTAATTATTCGGTAATTAATTTTGTGTAGGTGCTTAATTAGGCAGGGATTAAAATTACTGATGAGTATCAATCTTTAATATTTTAGTTTATCAACTTTCAGGATAGTTGCGATAAATTTAGCAACAAAAAATGGTTAAAGCCTCTATATTGAGCTATGAGAATCAAAAATAATTCCCTACTATAAAAATTTTATTTAGCAGATTTAATTAATCCTATCTAATAGCATATAAGCCCGAACAAATTATCACCTTACCTGATTTAGAATTTTTTTTTATTCCTTATTACTTTTTCTCTGCAACTTCAGTCAATTTAAACAAATTGCTTTTACTAACAATAATTAATGATTTGTAAATTATTTCCTCAAACATTAGTACCTGTATTTTGTGGGTTTAGCTCTCATTTTCATTTGTGTTTGCATTTTATTTCTGATGTATAAATCTCTGGAAATATGCGCACAGTAATGAGCAGTGAAAACTACATTTACTAGAAAAAAAGTTAACACTAAAAAGAAAATCAAAAAATTTATCCAAGTAAATTCTTTGAACAAGGTAAAAATTGCAAAGACAATGGAACAAAGACCAAATCCAGAGGCAGAAGAACTAAGAATTAGCCAGCGTAATTTAGACATAGTTAAGTTAACAAATTTTTAATTAATTCAGACAGATTATAGTACCAATTATGAAATCAATAGGAAATTAGCTTAACTTAAGTTGAGCTATAATTACAAAAAAATTGGTTGAGTCCAACATGTTTTCAAATCTGGGATGAAAATCAATTGTAGGTTTTAATCCACCTTCACCCTTTCAGGTGATAACTTAGATGATAATTACAACCTACTTTAAAAGTAAGTACAATACATAATTGTTATGAGGTTTGAGTATGTAGTCCCCAAAAAATATTTCTTTGGTCAGCTAAGGGTAAACTCGCGCCAAGTGGACTGATTCAGTTGTGTAGTATCAATTTAGAATCCCCCTGACTTTAGTCAGGAGAGTAGTCAAAAATAGGTCAAATAACTACTGTTTTTCTTTGCCGATCAAACTTTGGGGGAATAAACCTAATATCTATGATAACTTCAATGAGCGAGCAAACCTAAACTTGTTATAATATATATTCCAAATTAATCAGACCTCAGTATTTGGCCCAAAAATTATCGAATTGAACATAAAATTGCCTTGATAGATGATACTGAATATCTATCAAGGCAGCAAGTATTATTGATATAATCTGAACGGGTTAAAGCTGGACTTTTAATAATCGCTCAAAACCCTAGATTAGTAGGGAATAAACCATAATTATAAAAATTAACTTCTCCGCTCTTTCCAGTATATATCGAAATATCTAGCCAATACAATCGTTTACATTTTGTCCAGTTGTTTACGCAAATCTTCCAATTCAGAATCAACTTCTGATTTTTCTGCTGAACTATCATTAGAGGCTGGTAATTGACTTTGACCAACTGAGCCTCCAGATAGTTGTGCCTTCATTGCTGCCAACTCATCATCTACATCACTGCCCGCTTCCAACTTCTGAAACTCGTCTTCCAAACCACTACCACCAGCTAACTCTGCTGCCGCTTCAGAACGAGCCTCCATCTGTAAGACCTTCTCTTCCATCCGGTCAAAAGCCGATAATGCTCCACTAGTATTCAGGGAACCCATAGTATTATTAAGTTGTTCCTGAGTTTTCGCAGCAGCAATCCGGGCTTTCAGCATATCCTTCTTAGCCTTAGCCTCAGAAATCTTACTTTCCAAAGCTGTCAAATTGCGTTTGAGAGTTTCTACCTGACTTGTTTGAGTATCCAAAGAAGTTTTAACCGTCGTAGCAGTATCAGAATAACTCTTCTTACGTTGTAAAGCTTCCTTAGCTAAATTCTCATCTCCTTTCTGCAGAGCTAACTGCGCCCGTGAATACCATTGATTAGCTTGAGACTGAGCCTGATTATATTGTTGTTGGCTACGTTTTTGAGTAGCAATAGCACTAGCAACAGCCTGACGCAACTGCACCAAATCTTCTTGCATATCAATAATCGACTGTTCTAGAACCTTCTCAGGGTCCTCAGCCTTATTGACCATCTCATTAACATTAGCTCTGACAACTCGACTAATTCGATCAAATAATCCCATAATTTTATCTTTCCTTTGAATGTACTATTTGTTTAAGTTGGCTCTAATCCTTATACTGGCCAATACTAGCTGCCCTGGGCCAAACTTTTTATGAGTTGATTGGGTATACTGTATATCCATTCTAAATCTTTCCTTCTCCGTAAAGCCAAGTAACATCTCAGGTTTGAGAATTAACAAAACTGCTAGATTCTTCACGAGGGGTCGGAAACATCTTTAGTAGGTAATCTAGGATTTGTTCGCCCAGGTAATATTTCCGCCTTCATCGCCTCCAACTCAGCCTCAATGTCATTACCCCCTTCCAAAGAAGCAAACTGTTTTTCCAAACTATCAGTTCCCAACTCAGCGATCGCCTCAGACTTAGCCTCAAGCTGCATCACCTTCTCTTCCATCCGCTCAAAAGCACTCAAAGCATTACCAGTATTAACCGAACCCAACATTTCATTTAGCTTTTCAGAAGCCTTAGCAGACCGAGCACGAGCAATATACATATTTTTCTTGACCTTAGCTTCACTAATTTTTTGCTCCAACTGCCTCATATTTTGCTTGAGCTTTTCCACAATTTGTTTTTGCTGCTCTACCTGCACCTTCATAGCTGTAGCTGTTTCTTGGTATGACTTACGTCTAGTTAAAGCTTCTCGTGCCAAATTTTCCTGGCCTTTTTGTAGAGCTAACTGAGCTCGTCTATACCATTCATCCGCAGTAGACTGAGCTTGGTCACATTGTCGCTCTGTCCGTTTTTGAGTAGCAATCGCTTGTGCCACAGCTTGGCGCAGTTTCACCAGGTCATTCTGCATATCTATCACTGTCTGCTCCAGAATCTTTTCTGGATCTTCAGCTCCCGAAATTAGATTATTAATGTTAGCGCGAATTACCCGCCAAATACGGTCAAAAAGTCCCATGAAGACTCTCCCAATTTTTTATATTTTAGATATTATCTTGCTAATTTACCAAGAAAATTATGAATACAGAGCCAGCCAAATTAAATTAGTGAGTAGGTAAGTTTGACTACTCCCCAGAGTTTAGTCACGGGAATTCTAAGCAGATACTACGCAACAGGATATAGCAGTACGTTTTGTAGTTAGGACAATAAGTCTAGGTTCAAAGGCAACAGGGAACAGCTCCGGAAGGCAACAGAGAAATGTCAAACACCTTAATGCGTAGTGCTATAAATCCTTGTTCAAAGGTTTATCATAATTTTGGCCAAAGAAATATTCTCTCTTGGACAAGTCAAAGTGCCACTACACAGTCGGCTCAGTTCTAAACCTAGCTTCGGTGCTTACTTTTTTCATAATATTTGCAGCCCCATTACAGTCTGCATTAATAAACCAATTATTACCCGTTTTATACAAACCACGCTGTCTTGATGCAGTCGCTCATGGGGGAAACCACGGCAGT
>JBARXI010000412.1:0-2148 GCA_049647275.1 Microcoleaceae cyanobacterium | reverse complement strand
GGCCACATTTTGGGTTTGTGTTGAGCGATCGCTCAGAAATGGAAACAGCCTACGAACAGTTAAAAGCCCAAGAAATCAAAGTTTCGCCAATCCACGAACACCGAGATGGCACAGCTTCTTTCTATGGCAGAGACTTAGATGGTAACTGGTTTGAATACCTCTACGAACCAACGACTATAGCCGATCATTTGTTATCCAACTTATGAACAAGCAATAATATGTTTGCAGTACCAATCTTTTCCTGTGATTCAATTTGGAATTGATCTGCAAATACAGACTGAAAAACGTTCACATCTCCTCCGTAATAGATAAACCATACACGCGAGTCTATAGGGGGTAGACTTTCAACCCAATTTTTTAAATGAGCTTGAAGATTGGATGTATCTGTCTGTCCCCTTTTATCAACATATATTGGTGCAGAACCTCGGTAATAGTAATCTAGAGTAAAAGAACCACCATGAATTGAAGAATACATAATTATGTCCCCTTCTCTCTCTTGACTTTCAATCAAACGTGCTACTGGTCTATAGTGATCTAATGCTCCCATATACCGTCTCGATATTGTATAATGAGTTACTAAACCCAAACTAACGGCGAACATATACATAAAAGCCAGTATGCTCCCAATTATTTTCTGCCAATTCAGAATTTTAAAAAAGCCAATTGCCACAAGGAGTATAAAGTATGGCAGAGACATTATCAGGTAACGACTATTCCAGATCGAGTAAAATACATTAGAAAAAACAAAAATAGATGCTGCTGGTATAACTCCCCATAAAGCTACCCATCCAGTTTCCTGAGTACGAGGCTTTTGGATAATTGCAGCCAAAATAACCACAGCAAGAACTAAAGCTACAGCTTGAATAAATAATGATATATAAGGTGGTTGAGGAGGGTGAGCAAACACAGTCATTATTCTTAGCTCTCGAAAGATTTCTTTTACACCGGGAACTGGTAAAATCACTCTGTGTGAACCTGAATACCTTTGTACAGAAAGAGCCACAGGAATACTAGCAAAAATTATTGTTAAATAGAGAATGATAAAACGGATTAATCTGGACAATCTAGACTTAAATTTAACCCCTATTAGCAGAATATCCGGTACTAGAAAAGCAGCATTTAAAGGTGTCGTGTAAAAAGATAAAATTCTACCTACAACCCATATTAACTGTGAAAGTATGTGACTAGGTTGTTGAAGAGAATGGGCGAGACCAAGAGAGCCCAAAAGCCCCAGGCAAACACTCATAGTATAGTATCTAATTTCTTGAGCATGATTTATAAATAATGGAGAAATAGCTAGCAAAAATGCCGAAAGAAGACCAATTTTCTTGCTAAAAAGGTCAGTACCTAGTCTATAAATTAGATATAAAGATGCCACTGCAAAAATAATAGCTGGAACTCTTAACCATGTCTCATTATCAGAAATCTTAAGCCATGGATTTAAAAGAACATAGTAGAGTAGTCTCCCTTTGTTAAAAGGAATTCGTTCTCCATCCCTAATACTGATAAATTCATCTATCCATAAACCTCTGAAATTTATTCTGTAAAAGTACAAAAAACACCCTAAAACAAGAATTAACAAAATAGGGAACCATTCCCTTTTATTGAGACTATAAATAAATCTCTGAAAAGCTGTAAACATAAGCTTTATTTGCTTGTTTGAAGAATTAGAGTGAACATAAACAGGTTAATCATCCTCCAACCAAAGGATCAAAAGCTTCTCGAGGCGATCGCACATAACCTGCCGTGACGATAGATATCCCTAATAGTAATTTATTATGTTACTTTAGCATCAAGTCAAAAGTAACATAATAAATTAAAAATAGATAAGTTTTAATAATTGTTTGCTATGAAGTTAAAAAGATTAGGCCATGTAGCAGTTTGCGTGCAAGACATTGACAAAGCAGTAGAGTTCTATAAAAATCTGGGCATGGAAATAGCCTGGAAAGATGCAGACTGGGCATACCTCAAAGCAGGTGATGATGGGTTGGCACTTTTGAGTCCGAGTTATGACCAGGCAGGGCCACATTTTGGGTTTGTGTTGAGCGATCGCTCAGAAATGGAAACAGCCTACGAACAGTTAAAAGCCCAAGAAATCAAAGTTTCGCCAATCCACGAACACCGAGATGGCACAGCTTCTTTCTATGG
>JBARXI010000411.1:0-16923 GCA_049647275.1 Microcoleaceae cyanobacterium | reverse complement strand
TGTTGTATTATTATTAATTCTTTCTTGAGGTATAAAGAAAGGATTACCAATACCAGTAGCATTAATATCTGCCAATTGTTTTTGCAGTTGTAGATATTCTGGATAGAGGTCGAAATTATAATAATCTGGGGGAATTTCTGGAGCTTCAACACTCGGATGAGAAATTGAGACCTCAGCCTCATCATCTGAAACAGGCAGATTATTCACAGACTCTGATAATCCTGTGTGAAGATTCGGCCCCGTATCTTCAGAAGTGTCCTCCACCAAATATTCAGCCAAAGACTCAATAGTAGGATAATCCAACAATAGAGTCGGAGGAAGTCGCCGACCCAATATATTTTCTAATTCACCAGAGAGGTTGACCACTTCAATAGAGTTAAGACCATAATCAGTAAAATCCCGGTGAATATCTATATCATTGGTATCAAGTTCCAACCGTTCGGCCAATTGGGAGACCAACCAATGCTTGATAGTTTTAAGCCCTGGGGATGATTGTGGAACTTGCAAGGGAGAGTCTGGTTGATTTTTGATTAAAGTGTCTGGCTGATTCATTAGCTGGTTCAACAGTTTCATTGTTCACTCCTGCACCACATTAAAATTACTTATCACTCAGTTTTTTTGTCCTAGCTTGTCGGCAACCACATATTAGGTCAATTTGTGTTCCTGAAAAATCACAAATCAGATATCTGAGTGATTGTCCGCAACTTTTGACTTTTGATAATTACCGGAAATAGCTGACTATTTCAACTGATTGACCCCCTCAAAAAAACATTGGGGAAGGCATGGTGGTGATTGTGCCATTATCTTAATATGAAGTAGCAAGAACGAACTGTATATGGTGGGGTAATCCATCTTCATATTTGACTTTTGACTTTTAAGTTGTGACTTTTGGATGATGAACTTCAGTATCTTTTTGCTCATAACGAAGTAAAAATAGCTGTACATAGACAAAAAACTTCTGAAAATAGTCAATCATAAATGACTATCAGCCCTGTCTCCTAATTCCTAAATCATAATTTATAACTCCTGAGTTATAAATCATAATTTATAACTATTTGTACCAAATACTTATTAAATTGGTATTAGTTATTTTACCATTACTATAGCAATCCTATTTCAATTATAAATTTTTGGTGGTGGTAGGTGGTAGGTGTTAGGTATTAGGTGGTAGGTAGAAGACAAAATAAATACATCTAAATTTTTCACAAATCATTTAGGATTGCTATATACAAGACTCAATTTCTCTAAGTGTTCGTATTTGATACCTAATATAAACAGCGAAAATAACTCTTGAAATAAGGCATAAAATTATACAATAATCAACAGGAGTGAGCGTCAGCAAAAAAGGTAATAATTATTGCAGGAGTGAAGAGGTTGCCGACAAAAAATATCGGCTTTTCTAGCAAATTATCTTAATATGAATTAATCTCAGATATTTAACGATTTTTCAGTTACTGGGTATCCAATTTTGTGTAAATGAAACCACAGCAAATGATACATTTAATTATTGGTTTCCCATACTGGGAGAATTATTTTCAGCCAGTTTGTTAGAACAGGTAAAAAGATCGGAAAAATCTCAAAATCAAAGAACTAGCCTCGTCTGGAATTTTTGTTGAACATATAATTTAGATTGGTAAAAATATTTAGGGTAGCTCAAAAAAACTTTAGGCTAAATACTGAGAAATATGAGTAATATTATGTCCGGATGAACAGTTATAAATAATTAGGGAGGAGTCAGGTAGGGTCGCCGTCGGATTGGCGACGTACAGGAGTCATGAGAGGATAAGAGGGAAAAAGAGGAGAAAGTTTTTTTATCACGCTATTATCCGGACTTGATATAAATAATTATGACCATTTGTCGGCTTGTTAGATTAAGAATGGGGAGGTTTGTTTTGTAGTAATAAAATAGCCGATAAAATCTAAAAATTAGTTAAAATAAAATGCTATTTTTAAGCTACTTATTAATAAAAAACATCTCTGATACCAATTTGATAAATATTTCCTACAAATAGTTAGGAGTCATAAATCATAATTTAGGAATTAGTATTATAGCTCGCTCGGGTATTGCAGCTCAAACTAGAAACTATTCCCAAAACTTCTAGCGACCGGGTTCAGCGTTATGCCTGTCGAGATGATTTTTTGCCGGAACTCTAGTTGAAATATTTGCTACTTTCCTCATCCAATGTAAAAACCCACCCCATAAAATAGTTGTGATTAATCAACCAGACTTGATCTTATTTAACAAAGTAGTTTAGGAATAGTTTTCTGTTGATTTTTTTGCTCAAGTTGTTGATGATTTTTGATGATCTGCCCCAACATTTTTGCCATAATATTAGGTTGAAACAGAATTTTTGGAGGCTGAGTCAGTTGCATGACTTCGATATATTTTTGGTAAACTTCCGGGTGCTCTACTGAAAGCAGCAATACCTGGTCTAAATATTGTTGCATTAATCTTGTCATCCAGTCTGGTTTGCCACCTTCTGTACCTTGCCAACGTAAGTCTTCTGCAGTTGCCATTAACCAGGGAGTAGTATTGACTTGAGCAAGTTGCTTCTGGAAACACTTGCTTAAACCTTTAAGACTGGGATTACTTTGCAGACATTTATCGAGAGCGATCGCTCCCAAAGCAGCTACAGTCATACCTTGACCATAAACAGGATTAAAGCAACATACTGCATCACCTTGAGCAACAATACCATCTGGTAGTCTTGATAATTTCTCGTAATGACTGAGGCGATTTTCTGTACGTCGGTAGCCATAGACAGGGGAAATGGGTTGAGCATCTTTAATAGATTCGTAGACAATAGGATTTCGCAAACTACGGGCAAATTCTAGGAAACCAACTTCATCAGTAGGAGGATAATCTTTGTTTACAGCCCACAGAGTAGTCACCCAACAATTTTTTTCCACCGAACAGATGACCCCACCACGGCGATCGTTTGGTGGTTTTAGTGCTACTGCTAATACTTTCCAATCTGCCTGAAAACCCTTTGGGCACTGATACCATCGACTACTGTAGCCCAAAAAAGAATTAATGACAGTTTCTTCAGGAGGTTGATACCCTAAAGCAGTTAGCCATTTAGGTAGAGATGAATTTCGCCCACTAGCATCAACAACTAAGTCGGCAGTTAAATCTTGTTCGTGAGAATTAGACTTGATTCTTACTCCTGTAACTCTGGAGTGACTAACGTTGCTGAGTAAATTTGTTACCTGAGTATCTTCTAGAAATTGCAGACTGTCATTAGCAGCTAATTGACGGCGTATTGCCCACTCTAATAGATGCCGACTACAAAGACAACTTTTTATATCAGAACGAAACCGAGGCTGCCAACCAAATAAATTATACCAGGGAAATTCTGCTGTCCAATCAATTTTGAGGGAGCCTGATGTCTTCATATCTCCGACTAAACCAGGAAAAAGTTGCTCTAAAATTTGTTGACCTTTGAATAATAGCACATGGACATGATGACTTTGAGGTACTCCTGGCCGAAATTGGGGATGTTCGGGAAAGCAATCGCGTTCTACTACTGTTACTCGCTCGAAATGATTTGTTAATATCCGCGCAGCTAGTAACCCTGCCATACTACCACCAATTACGATTGCATGGTTTCTTTTTGTAGGTTATTGCCGCGGAATATTCATTTTCTCATAGTTTGTCATTTTTTGTCTTTTATAACTTTACTAAAAAATATCACATTTAGCAACAGATAAGTTATACCAATTGAAAAAAAGTTTGCTACAAATTACTAGGAGTCAGGAGTATGTTTTTTTTAGCCTTCAGTGTGACCAATACCTGCTTGTAAACTATCTAAAAAATTCTTTATTAATGACAGTGTTGCAATGGAGAAAGCGATCGCCTTTTTTTTTCAACATGAAGAAAGGGCAAGACTAATTTTAATAAGCAAACTATTATATCTGTGTAATATCAAGTCACATTAATTAACTATAATGTAGGGACGTTACATGCAACGTCCCTACAGTTTCGCATAAGCAAAGTTTATTATGGTTGTTCAATCAGACTTGATATAACGCACTATTAACCACATAAGCGTATATGACACAGCATGCGTGCGTAAGTCGTGTAATTTTTTCACTAATATAGCTTCAATAACTGCAATTAATTCTGCTGAGTTAGGAGCAAAAATACTATTAAACAGAGCTACAACTTCTCCCTTTTTATTCACGTTTTATTCACAACAAACTTTTCAAAATCCCACACTATATCACCCTTGAGATTAACAGCATTTGTCAAGCAAGAATCAAGAGAGTCTTTTTCAGAACCTTTACAATCAACCTTATCAAATAACTCAAAATTTACCTCATTTTTTGCCTTAGTAAAATCAATAATTCCCCCATTACTTCCTGGTTATTGTGCGCCAAAAATATTACAAAGAAAACCTCAAATTCTTAAGCCAGCATCACGAGATTTTTGGTTTAATTCCTCTCAACCTTTATATTGAGGAGTATAACTACAATAAGATGCTAAATCAACAATTAATCAAACCTTCCCTGCATAAGTTCCTAATTATTTTGATTTGCCATTAATAGTCTTTACCGTAATATCTGAAACTGTATAACTCATCTTTTTAAAAACCTTGAACTGAATAATTATAAATTTTATACCTATTAAACAGAGCTATAACTTCTCCCTTTTTATTCACGACAAACTTTTCAAAATTCCACGCTACATCACCCTTGGGATTAACAGTATTTGTCAAGCAAGAATCAAGAGAGTCTTTTTCAGAACCTTTACCATCAACCTTATCAAATAACTCAAAATTTACCTCATTTTTTGAGTAAAATCAACAATTCCCCCATTACTTCCTGGTTATTGTGCGCCAAAAATATTACAAAGAAAACCTCAAATTCTTAAGCCGGCATCACGAGATTTTTGGTTTAATTCCTCTCAACCTTTATATTGAGGAGTATAACTACAATAAGATGCTAAATCAACAATTAATCAAACCTTCCCTGCATAAGTTCCTAATTTATTTGATTCGCCATTAATAGTCTTTACCGTAATATCTAAAACTGTATAACTCATTTTTTTTAAACCCTTTAACTGAATAATTATAAATTGTACACCCTAGCTGGAAGCCATGAGAATATTTTTGATAAAATAAAAGTATGTTAAAGTAAGATATGCCTATTAACGGTATATCCCGTAGATTAATTAAAGAAACAATGCCAACTGAAACTATAGTTTTATTATCGAAAAGAGAAATAGAAAAAATGCGTCGGGCAGGGCGTTTAGCCGCAGAATTATTACATCATCTTGAACCCCTTGTCAAGCCAGGGGTAACTACTCTGGAATTAGATGAAGAAGCCGAACGTTGGACACAAGCTCATGGTGCTCGTAGTGCTCCCCTTGGTTATCATGGTTTTCCTAAGTCTATTTGCACCAGTATTAATGAGGTAGTTTGTCACGGTATTCCTAATCAGAAACAAGTCTTAAAAGACGGTGATATTATTAATATTGATGTTACCCCTATTCTTGATGGTTATCATGGAGATACTTCTAAAACATTTTTCGTCGGTACACCTTCTCCACTGGCGAAAAAATTAGTTGAAGTTACGGAAAAATCTATGTATTTAGGCATCGCTGAAGTTAAACCGGGAAATAAAATTGGGGATATTGGAGCTGCTATTCAAGAATATGCTGAATCAGAGGGTTTTTCTGTTGTTAGAGATTTTGTAGGTCATGGTGTGAGCAATATTTTCCACACTGCACCACAGATTCCTCATTATGGCACTAGAGGCAAAGGAAAAAAGTTACGGGCTGGAATGGTATTTACTATTGAACCGATGATTAATGAGGGTACTTGGGAAGCAAGGGTGCTTGATGATGGTTGGACAGCTCTGACTAAGGATGGCAAACTATCCGCACAATTTGAGCATACTGTGGCGGTCACTGAAACTGGGGTCGAAATTTTGACCCAGTATGATGGAGAAATTTGAGCCGATAATTTGTAGAGGGCACAATCAAGCTGTGCCCCCACTGTCAAAAAATACCCAAAAATTTATATGAAGCTTCACGGGTACTACTACCAAAGGCAATATTTTTTGCGACTTTAGTCAGGATTTCTAATTATTTTATTGGTTTTTATCAACAAATTGCGCTCATATTAGAAATCAGATAATTTAGGGAAAAAATCTGATAATTGGTGAATATTATTCAAGATAATTTCTGGTTTATCTCGATACATATGAACTTGACCACTAATATAAACATACCCCCTACCCAAACTAAAATAGCGGTTTTTTAATAGCTGTATTAATGGCTTCATTTTTTCACTATTAGTATCTGGAATCCATAATTTTAAACGATGGTCTTTTGTACCATCATAAAGCAGGGCACCGTTTTCTAAAAACTTAGAAACTCCACTCTGTAAATCATAGAAAACTGTAATTAATGCTTCGGCTTCAGCAGCAGCTAAAATCTTGGGAAAATCTAACCTCACATCCAGCACTCCAGCAGGAATTCCGTTAGTTCGATAATCTTCCACAATTGATGCTCTTAATGCCCACCAAGGTACTAATAAATGATAGTTTCGTTTACGCTTTCCTTGGTTTTTTTTAGGATTCCAAACACCAAGATTATTGGCTTGGGCTTCTATTTCTGCTGCTATAATTTCGTGATGATAAAGTCGGGAATTACCATACTTAGTAAAGTATGGACTCCAGCCTTCTCGCACCAGTTTGGTATTAAAATTTTCTCCATTTTTATGCACATAAGCTATTAACCGACCTTGATGGTCTCGATATTTTTCTAAACAAATTTCTACAGGGTGATTGGTGTCAAATTCTAGATCGACTTGAGCTAATTCACCGTTGGGCAACGTGAAATATTTAGTTGCCATTTCTAATGCTAATTTGCCTAGTTCTGTCACTGGTTTAGAATGTTCAGAATAGCTTTCTTCTGCATCGACATAATCCATTCTAATAAATTCGCGCTTTTCGTTTAATAAGACTTTAATTGTGTCACCATCAACGACTTTTGTTACTTGTAGGTTTGTAATCATTGTACCCTGTTTTTTCAGGGTAAAAATGTCAGATATCATTGCCATTAGAGATTTTGGTTAAATGTTAATAGCAAAATTAGCAATTAATATTGATTTTGCTGTTAACTAAATCAATTTTTGATCATACATGAATTTAGTAAAAAAGTAAATATATTTATTGCTGTCTGCTTAGTTGAGAAAGTTTATAGGAGAAAATTTGAGTCGGAAAGGAAAGTAATTAACTACTTGCAATAATAAGCAAGTCAACGTTGAAATTTATCGTTACGATCTGGCAAAAGAAAAGAGGTTTGGTTTTTGAACAATTTTACTTTTGATGACATACTTAGGTTTTTCCCTGATGGTCTACTTAGTCAGGACTTACCCACGCATCATTTGTTTTACACGCTTCTATGGTGTAAGATGTGTTGCAACGCACCCTACTTGTAGAGTCCTTGCGTAAATCCTATTAATTTAATTAAGTTGGTGATTTCGTGGCGATCGCTCTTTTGCGATCTTAACTAATATACGAATATACCAATCCTATTTAAGCCGTAAATTTTTATTTAGGCTGTAGGTAGAATCAGCAAATAAATACACCGAAATCTATCACAACCAATTTAGCTGTACTATTATCAACAACAATAAATTGTCATAAATCATTTCTATAACGTGGGTTTTTTAGCTTCGTTAAGTTCTGAGTTAGTGCAAGAAGTCTCATGCTATAAAATTTCCCTAAACAAACTTGAGCAAGGGGTTGATTTTCTCTCAATTTGTGGTATTTTTATATAATGGAAAAGGTGCGCTCATATATACTCAATGTCCGATGCCATAATCATCACTTCAGTAGAAAGATACAAAAATTGAGGCGATGAAATTAGAGCTTTTCCAGCAGGATAAATATTTGAATTGACATCCTCTAAACTTGAGATAATTATCCGCCGTGAGTGAAACTCAATATTTCGGTAATTCTCCCTTCACTAATTATCTCAGCACAAAAATTATCAAACAATCTGTCTTGAGTAGCCATAAATAAGTCTCGTTGCTCGCGAATCTTTTTTTTGTAAAGTTAAATCCTCAATTACAATAACATTTGGGCATATCAACAAACAAAATGAACAATCATACTAGCAACTAATTGTGCCTTTTTTTGAATTACTTGGTATTTTCTCATCAGCATTTCCCATTGCTAAAAAATAGCAGGATTGTCTTCATAGACAATAAAAATAGTTTTCATAAGCTAAATTTCTTCTACAGCTTGTTGAAAATCAAAACCCAAACTATTCACCTCAACAAGCCGTGTAGCCACCACCCAAAATCCCATTAAATTTTGTGGAAAAATACACAAAATTTCTAATTGTTTATTTAACAATAGAGTAGTTTTAAGTGAATTTGAGTCTTGAGGTTAGCTTACTTGTCTTAAACGCAGCAGAATATTTGTGTCTAATAGGTAAGTCATAAATTTTCATTTTTCCTTGTATAAATATTTTCCCTACTAATTGCTTCATCCGGTAGAGGAGAGAGACGAGAATTAATAGAATCATTAATTAATTTTAAGAATTGGTTTTCCCACCGATCGATAGACAATTCAGATTGCTGATCGCCTCGAACATCAATAATTTCTTTTTCGATTAAATTTTCAATATACTTTTCAAATGATAAGTCTTGTAACTTAGCTTTTTCTCTAATTTGAGCTTCAATTTCCGGTTTTAAATTAATAGTAATCATCATTTTTTATGTACGCTTTACGATATTCTTAAAGGCAGATAAAAATTATCACTTATTAGAAATAATATAACAATTCTAGAGCAGAGCGACAATAATTAGTCTTTTTTCGTTACCCTAATAGTATAGTAATTTTTAATAAAATTAGGCCATGAAACGTATTGTCTTAATCGCTGGTTTTGAATCCTTTAATACTGGTTTATACCGTCAAGCTGCTAAATTGGCAACTTCCCAATGTCCAGATTTAGATATCCAAGTATTTAGCGATCGCGCTCTTTCCACAAAACCAGAAACTGTGGCTAATGCTCTGGAAAATGCTGATGTTTTTTTCGGCAGTCTGCTTTTCGACTACGACCAAGTTTTATGGTTGCGGGAAAGAGTACAAAATATTCCTATCCGTCTTGTTTTTGAGTCAGCATTAGAATTAATGGCATTGACTAAACTGGGGAAATTTATTATTGGCGACCAACCGAAAGGAATGCCAAAACCAGTCAAATTTATTCTCAGCAAATTTTCCAGTGGAAAAGAGGAAGACAAACTTGCGGGTTATATCAGTTTTTTAAAAACAGGTCCGAAACTGTTAAAATTCGTACCAGTGAAAAAAGTGCAAGACCTGCGCAACTGGTTAATTATTTATGGTTATTGGAATGCTGGAGGTACAGAAAATGTGGCTGCTATGTGTTGGGTTTTGGCAGAAAAATATTTAGATTTAAAAGTCGGAGAAATTCCCCCACCATTGGAAACTCCCAATATGGGTTTGCTCCATCCAGACTACGAGGGTTATTTTGAGTCTCCCCGAAAATATCTGGAATGGTATCGCCAACAGAAACCAACTTCCCCCACTCCAGTTGTTGGCATTTTGCTTTACCGCAAACACGTCATTACCAAACAACCATACATTCCTCAACTTATCCGCAAATTTGAGGAAGCAGGTTTAACGCCTCTACCGATATTTATTAACGGTGTCGAAGGTCATGTCGCCGTCAGAGACTGGATGACAACTTCCCACGAAACCACCCAAAGGCAACAAGGAAATAAACAAACACTTTCCCTATCTCCCGAAGCAGTCAAAGTTGAGGCAGTCGTTTCTACTATTGGTTTTCCCTTGGTCGGAGGGCCAGCGGGTTCGATGGAAGCAGGGCGACAGGTGGAAGTTTCCCAACGTATTCTCACGGCGAAAAATGTACCTTATTTTGTGGCAGCACCCCTACTCATTCAAGATATTCATTCTTGGGTGCGTCAAGGTGTGGGAGGTTTGCAAAGTGTGGTATTATATGCGCTGCCAGAATTAGATGGAGCGATCGACCCGGTGCCTCTGGGTGGTTTAGTGGGAGAAGATATTTATTTAATTCCCGAAAGAGTGAAACGTCTCACGGGTAGGGTGAAAAATTGGATTAAACTACGTCAGAAAATTTCCGCAGAAAGAAAAATAGCCGTTATTCTCTATGGTTTTCCTCCCGGTTATGGTGCCACAGGTACAGCAGCTTTATTAAATGTGCCGCGATCGATAATCAAATTTCTCCACGCTCTGAAAGAGGAAGGTTACGACGTTGGGGAAATTCCAGAAGATGGCGAGCAGCTCATTCGTCAAATAAAAGAAGCAGATGAAATTTATTCTACCTCTTCCTCTCCTTCCTCCCCCCTTTCTCAGGGAGGAATGAGGGGCGATCGAAATCAAGTCAATATTAAAAGCCTGGAAAAATGGTTAGGCTATCTATTAACAACTCGCATCGAAAAACAATGGGGAAATCTTACCCGCACAGGCATAAAAACCGATGGTGAAAACTTTCATATTGGCGGAATTCAATTAGGAAATATTTGGATAGGAGTTCAACCACCCCTCGGAATTTCTGGCGACCCCATGCGCTTAATGTTTGAACGAGATTTAACACCCCATCCCCAATATGCAGCTTTTTATAAATGGCTCCAAAATGAATTTAAAGCCGATGCAATTGTTCATTTTGGAATGCACGGAACTGTGGAATGGTTGCCCGGTTCACCTTTAGGAAATACTGGCTATTCTTGGTCAGATATTCTATTAGGAAATATGCCACATCTATATATATATGCTGCTAATAATCCTTCCGAATCTATGTTGGCAAAACGTCGGGGTTATGGAGTATTAATTTCTCATAATATTCCTCCTTATGGTCGGGCAGGTTTATATAAAGAATTAGTCAGTTTGCGAGAATTAATTTCTGAATATAGGGAAGACTCCCAGAAAAATTCAGGGCTGCGAGAACCGATTTTTAAGAAAATTGTTGATACTGGTTTAAATTCAGATTGTCCGTTTGAGTATGGCAAAAAATTAGGCATTGAATTTACTGCGGAAAATGCTCGAATGTTTAGTGCAGATGTAGTTAATCCCTATTTTGTCGAAATTTACGAATATTTGCAGGTTGTGGAACAAAGATTATTTTCTTCTGGTTTGCATACTTTGGGAGAAGTGCCGAATGAGAAAGAATTGAAATCTTATTTAGAGGCTTATTTTGGAGAAAAAATATCTAAAAATGATACAGATGACTCAGCAAAAGAAATTACAAATTTGTTAATGCAAAATACTGATGAGTTGACGAATCTTTTGCGGGGATTAAATGGAGAATATATTCCTGCTGCCCCAGGAGGAGATTTATTACGAGATGGTGCCGGAGTTTTACCAACAGGTCGAAATATTCATGCTTTAGATCCCTATCGAATGCCTTCTCCCGCTGCTTATGAAAGAGGGCGAGAAATTGCTAAAAAAATTATTAGTCAACATCTAGAAGAAAATGAAAATTATCCCGAAACTGTGGCAGTAATGTTATGGGGTTTAGATGCTATTAAAACCCGTGGTGAATCAATTGGAATTTTATTAGAATTAGTAGGTGCTGAACCAGTAAAAGAAGGTACGGGTCGAATTGTTCGTTATGAATTAAAAACCTTAGCTGAAGTTGGTCATCCCCGCATAGATATTTTAGGGAATTTATCAGGAATTTTCCGAGATAGTTTTGTCAATATTATTGAATTATTAGACGATTTATTCCAACGAGCAGCAACCGCAGACGAACCCGTAGAACAAAATTTTATCCGCAAACACGCCTTAGCATTACAAGCGCAAGGTATAGAAAATGTTTCGGCACGGTTATTTTCCAATCCCGCTGGTGATTTTGGCTCCTTGGTAAACGACCGAGTTGTCGATGGTAACTGGGAGTCAGCGGATGAGTTGGGCGATACTTGGCAAGGGCGAAATGTCTTTAGTTACGGTCGTCAGGATAAAGGTCAGGCACGCCCAGAAATCTTGCAGGAATTGTTGAAAGGTTGCGATCGCATCGTCCAAGAAATTGACTCGGTGGAATATGGTTTGACAGACATTCAAGAATATTATGCTAATACTGGTGGTTTGAAATTGGCAGCAGAAAAACAACAGGGTAAAAAAGTAAGTGCGAGTTTCGTCGAAAGTTTCTCCAAAGATACCACCCCCCGAAAATTAGAAGATTTGTTGCGGATGGAATATCGTACTAAATTGTTAAATCCCAAATGGGCAGAAGCAATGGCAAATCAAGGTAGTGGGGGAGCTTACGAGATTTCCCAACGGATGACGGCGTTGATAGGTTGGGGTGGCACCGCTAATTTTGTGGATGGTTGGGTTTATGACGGTGCTGCCGAAACCTATGCTTTGGATGCAGAGATGGCACAAAAGTTACGGGAAGCAAACCCGGAAGCGTTTCGGAATATTATTGGGCGGATGTTAGAAGCGAGTGGGCGTGGTTTATGGGAAGCGGATGAGGACAAATTGCAGAAATTGCGTGACTTGTATGAGGTAGCGGATGAGGAAATTGAAGGTGTGAGTAGGTTGGGTTAAGCGTCGCAGCGCAACCCAACAAAAACTAAGATAATCAGAAGTAGGTTGGGTTAAGCGATCGCGCAACCCAACAAAAACCAAGATAATCAGAAGTAGGTTGGGTTAAGTGAAAGCGCAACCCAACAAAAACTAAGATAATCAGAAGTAGGTTGGGTTAAGTGAAAGCGCAACCCAACAAAAACCAAGATAATCAGAAGTAGGTTGGGTTAAGCGTCGCAGCGCAACCCAACAAAAATCAAGATAATCAGAAGTAGGTTGGGTAGAACGAAGTGAAACCCAACAAAATAGGTGACAAAATAAGAAGTACGTTGGGTAGAATAAAATGTTAGCGGAGCTTATCCGTAGGATAAACCCAACAAAAACCAAGAGAATGTTGGGTTTATCCTAACGGATAAGCTGGCGCTAACGGTTCCTCAACCCAACCTACAACACTACAAAAGTTTATGGAATATCGTCGGGCAAAAACACCAGGAGCAACTTATTTTTTCACAGTAGTAACATACAACCGCCAGAAAATTTTGTGCGAACCTGAAAACATAGATTCACTAAGAAAAGCTTTTCGATATGTGATGCAAAAACATCCATTTAAAATAGATGCTATTGTCATCTTGCCAAACCATATTCATTCTCTTTGGACATTACCTGAAAATGATGCATATTTTTCTACTCGTTGGCGGTTAATTAAAAGTTATTTTAGTCGTCAATGCCATTCTCAATATGAAGAAAAAATTTCAATATCTCGACAATATAAAGGAGAAAAAGCTGTTTGGCAACGTAGGTTTTGGGAACATCAAATTCGAGGGGATTCAGATTTTGCTAATCATATCGAATATATTCATTATAATCCAGTACATCATGGATTAGTAACTGCTCCGAAAGATTGGGAATATTCTAGTTTTCATCGTTATGTAAAAGCTGGAATTTATAACCAAATGTGGGGGTCTTCAGAAAGACTTACTTTTGACAGCAACATTGGCAAAGAATAAGAAGTAGGTTGGGTTAAGCGTCGGAGCGCAACCCAACAAAGGCTAAGATAATAGCACGAAATAGATTAGGTTAAGTGATAGCTCTCCGTTGCGCTGTCGCGATCGCGCAACTTAATACCAACCAAGATAATGTTGGGTTTCGTTCCTCAACCCAACCTACAAAACTACTCATCTCTCTCCAAAAATAAACCAAGCAAGAATAGCAGTATGTGAACCTAACCTCGAAGTAACCCTTGTTATCAGGAGCCGTGTGAGTTGGAAACTCTCATGCACGGCGCGTGAAGCAGAGGTGAGGGATAGCGATATCCCCATCGACTGTACCTTATTCGGTAACAAATTTACTTAGCAACGTTAGTAACTCCAGAGTTACAGGAGTACGAATAAAGTCAAATTCTCACGAACAAGATTTAACTGCTGACTTAGTTAGCGTAAGTCGTGTTAGTATTGAACTTTACTTCGCTATCCTAAAAACTGCTGTAAAATAACGCTCGTAAATATTTGGAAGAAATAATGGGAAATACAAAAAAAGAAGAATGGAAAACACAATTACAAGGACTCGTTAGAACAGTAGAACAGTTGAGCCAATACATAAATGTGACTCTGGAAGAAGAAAAGGCAATTAAACTAGCGAAAGAAAAAAAACTTACTTGGGGAGCAACACCGTACTATACCTCTTTGATGGACCGTGATGACCCAAACTGCCCCATTCGAAAACAGATAATTCCTTGCTTTAGTGGAGAAGGAATCGAGTTTGAGAGAGAAAATTATTTATATTGGAAAGAAAATCGAAAAGAAGATGGGGGAGCGAATCCATTTAGTGACGATGGTCGCCCAGTGAGTATCGCTAGACAATATAAAGATCGTATCGCATTTACTGTACTGAATAATTGCCCTGTGTATTGTCAATTTTGCTTTCGGACAGAGGCAACTCAGCAGAAACAAAAAGAACTTTATTTCTCTCCTCAAGTAAATGCCGGTTTTGAATGGATCGCAAACCACCCGGAAGTTCGTGATGTTTTAGTAACAGGTGGAGACCCCTTAACTTTAGCAGATAATAAAATAGAAGATATTATTAATAGGTTGAGAGAGATACCTCATGTTGAAATGATTCGATTTGGCAGTCGAGTCCCTGTTGCACTTCCGCAAAGAATTTCTCCTTCTCTGATGAAAATACTTAGTAGTTTTCATCGAGTACCAATATGGGTCAATACACATTTTAATCATCCTAAAGAAATTACCGAAGAATCCGCGAAAGCTGTTTATGATTTACTTTCATGTGGGGTCCAAGTTGGAAATCAAACTGTGTTGCTTAAAGGAATTAATGATGATGAAGAAACTTTTATTGAGTTACAGAGAAAACTTTTGACTATTCGAGTACGACCATACTATCTTTTTTACTGCGAGGCAGCTCCCGGAGCAGGGCGTTTTATGACTCCTGTAGAAAGAGGGGCGGAACTAATCCAAGCTTTGAGGGGGCATACAACCGGTTTAGCCCAACCTATGTATGTCTTGGCAACCAGGATTGGTAAAATTAATTTGGGACCTGACTCTTCAATCGTGGCACAAGATGAAAATCATTACACCTTGAAGAACCACAGAGGAGAAACAATTACAATCCCTATTGTTCCTAGGTAAGAGTTTCTGTATATCTGAACTTTAGGAAAAAAGTAAAAGATAATTGGTTCTGTTGCAGAAAAATTGGCCGGATACCAAAAACCTATTTCCGGTCAGAGTTGTCTCATGAAAGAGTAATCAGTCTAGTAGATCTGTTTCTCAAACAAAAATATGGAAGTCACTAATCAATCGGAGTTACCAGAGCAACAGTTGTCTAAGACTGAAGCCTCAATGGCACTCATATCTTTATTAATTGCTAATATAGGGATTTCTTTAGCTCCCATCTTCATCGTATTGAGCGAACATGAACTGAGCGCAACAGCTACCATATTTAATCGTCTTTGGATTGCTACTGTAGTATTCGGACTGTGGCAAGGAATACAGGCTGTAGGTCGCCAATTCTTTAAGAGGCCAACCCCAGAAGTCAAAGCTTACACCTGTCGGGATCTAAAGTTATTGCTAGTGGTAGCAATAGCATTTCCTCTCGGCCAAATTACTTGGGCTTGGTCTATGACTCAAACTAGTGTTGCTATCTCTGCCCTATTCCACGATCTGAGTCCTCTATTCACCACTTTGGGATTGTGGTTGTTATTCGCTCAACGCTTTGATCGGCAATTTCTGATTGGTATGATCGTGGCAATTGGAGGAGTGATATTCTTAGGATTAGAAGATGCCCAAATTTCCACTGGCCAACTACAAGGTGATAGTGTCGCATTAATATCTGCAATTTTCTACCCTATATATCTAATTGCCTTAGAAGAACTGCGAACCAAGTTTTCCAACAGTACTATGATTTTCTGGGTGACTGCTAGTAGTCTTGTCATCCCTCTATTTGTAGTTCTACTATCTCAAGACCATCGACTCTTCCCTTCTTCCAGACAGGGCTGGCTTTCTGTGATTGCTCTGGCGATCTGCGCTCAAGTTGTTGGTCAAGGACTGACGAGCTATAGCCTCAAAAAATTATCCTCTGGATTTGTGGCCCTTTGTTCTCTAATAATTCCGGTCCTTAGTGCATTATTAGCTGCCTTAATTTTCTCGGAAAGGTTGAATTTACTTTCGTGGTTCGCTTTTTCAGTCATTTTGTTTGGTTTGTACTTAGGGATATCTAGTCAGTCTGGCCTAAAAAGTGATTCTGTTGCAAAAAGATTAAAAGAAAAAATCTGAGTGCAATTTTGAGATGTCAATCCGAATAGCTAATAGCTAATTTTATTATTTTTGATTAGCTATTAGCTATTATCTACTAGATATTCATTAGATATCTGGGAATAATTAATCTTAAACCCTTGTAATGTTTGGGCAAAAACTTAGTTTCCACCAGATGTCTATTAAACACCCATCTTCCTCAGCTCTTGTGCAAGAGCATCTACAGTGAAATTAATTTGTTCCTCTGTATGATTACAAGTAATAAAAAAGCGCAACCTCGCCGCATTTTGTGGCACAGAGGGATAAAACATAAACGGTACATTAATCCCTCGCTTAAATAAATTTTGGGATAACACTACAGACTTAATAGACTCACCCACAATAATCGGTATCACCGGAGAATCTTTACTCATACCAGTATTCAACCCCCGCTCCCGTGCACATTCCAAAAACAGTCTCGACCTTTGTTGCAGTTGTGCTACCCTTTCCGGTTCTGCCTTCAACAAACGAATCGCAGCCAATACCGAGGCAGCATCAGGAGGAGAAATACCCACACTATAAACAAACCCCGGAGAAGTATACTTAAGATACTCTACTAATGCTTTACTACCTGCAA
>JBARXI010000410.1:0-17938 GCA_049647275.1 Microcoleaceae cyanobacterium | reverse complement strand
CCAGGACCCCAAGTGTAAATTCCACCGCCAGTATCGTTGGCAAAGTTATTAGATATTTCACTGTCGGAAATTTCGGCTTCTCCACCATTGAAAATACCACCACCAGAAGCTAACCCTTCTTTTGTCTGGTTATTTCTAATGATGCTGTTGGTAATCGCAATTTTACCTGTTCTACCATTGAAAATACCACCACCATCCTCATTCGCTGTATTGCCTGTAACGCGACTGTTACTAAGAGTGAGGTCTTCTCGGTTTAAGATACCCCCACCATCTCCACCGCTATTAATAACATTTCCATTTCTGACGATAACTCCATCAATAGTAACTTGACTTTGAATATTGTTATCCCCATCGTTGATATTAAATACACGAGAGTTTCCTCCTGCATTTATTCTGACTGGGTTATTTTCATCACCATCAATATTCAGGTCTTTATCTATTCTCAGTTGCCCACTTGTCAGATTAATAGTTTGACCAGCAATACTAGGGTCAAATACAATTGTATCGCCTGGGTCAGCATTAGCGATCGCCTCTCGTAACGAACCAACTCCACTATCATTAGTATTGGTAACAGTGCCAGAAATGGTAGAATTTACGACAAACACATTATCAGAAATATTCTCAATTTCAGTATTCAACTTGACAATATCCGACAACTTTAGACCATCCAGCCAATCTAAAGCAGTACCATTCTCACCCAACTGCCACTGACTCAAGTCAACATCATTTTCATACCAAAAGCGATCGCCATCCCGCAACCGTTCAAACTGGTCTGCTAAAATCGCTTCATTCAACTCCCCAATACTAGAATTTGGCAAATTATCCTCTGACAACATCCCTACCCAAAGGTCAATTTTGTCAACATCGCCATAAAGTTCCTCTAGCGCTGCCACAACTTCCGGGTCAGAAGAGATATCACCAAAATCATTCACCGTGGGTAAGCCAAATGCTGCCCGAAGCTCATTATAATTTGCCAAACCGTGGTCGCGACCGCGCTGAATATTGAGAGCTGCCAAATCTGTACCATTTGCCACCGGACCCCCACCAGGTGCGCCAGTAAACAACAAATTCCGCAGATCGTCCACAATTTTTGCATCTGTTTTCTGCTGTACCTGGCTAGCTAAACCACGCAATACAGGCTCTATTCCCCCATCCTCAGTAATGCGTTCTGGTTGGAAAAAACCTTCAAATAAGTCTAGTTCCCCAACTGCTGCAGGAGTACCATCTTCATTTAAACGTTTCAGAATGCCGCTAACTTGACTATGACCTAAACGAAAACCAGCAGTGGAGAATTCTGTATTAATACCAGGATTCAAATTTGAATTGTAACCATTGTAAGAGTCGAGACTCACGCCCAAAGTAGGTAAATATTCATTATATGTAATTGCCTGAATTTCTGCTCCAACTATTTTACGCGCCCGTTGATAAATTTCTTCATCACGAGCTGCCGAGTTTAACGGTAAGTCTGTATGAGTAGCATCAATAACTTCAGCTAAACGGTTGTGTTCTCGCACAAATAAAGTATGCAATGAAGTTAAGACCGGATTTTCGTTGGCGCGCACATCACCTGCGATAAAAGTGCTGGCACCAATATTCTCATCCATTGCCATACCAGGTGCATTGGAGTCGTCTCCCCTAGTTGGCAACAAATCTCCTGTGGAATGGGTGCTGATTTTTAATTTCCCACCGTCAAAACTGCGTAACCAGTTAGCGCGGTTTTCGTCGCTACCGTAGATTTGGCTAGCGTCTAACCAAGCGGTAATTTCGTTGGGTTGCTGGCGGGGGTTGCTGGTGTTAGTTCCTGTAGTTTCGTCAAATAATGAGCGGGTAACAGGAATAAATGAACCAGGTGTATAAACTTGGTCTCCTTGTGGAATAACGATGTTCGCTCGTTCTGCTGCATTACCTGACTGTAGGTCAGTCAAAGTAATATCGTGGTCAACAAATTGTTCCCAAGCCCAGACGTAATCGCTTAAATTTCGAGGGTCGGGAATAGATTCTTGTTGGTTGAATACAGTATTACTAATACTTCGCGGATTAGGGTTATCGGGATTTGCTAATTCTTCTATTCCGTCTGCATAAGCTACTGGTGTGAATCGCAGAAGATGTTCGCCAGTTTGACCATATTCGGAGTTGTTTTGATTATTATTACTGCCGTCGAATTCACGAAAATTCATAATTTTTTTTTAGACTAAATCCGAGAATATACTTATATTATTTAATTGCACATTTTTATGGTATTTTCAGGACGAAATTATCTTTTTTTTTCGGCATTTTTAAGATATAAATTATTGATAAAAAAATAGACATGACTATTTAGCTCGGAAATTATTCAATCATAAATAATTTCCGCTCATTATGAAAAATTTAATAATTGTTTCAAATATCAGTTTATAGAAAAATAAGCACCTACACAAAATTAATTACATATTCTTTTCCCAAATTTTTCAGCACTTTTTTGAGATATTTTTTCAAGCTGATCCAACTTTCATCGGCATTAATTTCAATCCATTCATACTTCATGAAATTCCACAATATTTCAATCAAGTTTTCCTTGGGTGAGTAGGTAGACAACCAAAATAGTTCTAACTTTTTATCTTTCCATTCTTCTAGTTTTTCAATGATTTTATCCGTGGTGTGGATGGGTGCTTTATCCATAATTACCACCGTCGGTATCGATAAATCTTAACTGAACTTATCCAACAAATCAATCACTATTTGACTATCAATTACTCCTTCATCTATTGCGTAATCTAATTAATTTTTACAATTCATTAATCCGATGTAAGCAGACACTAGCTGACGACTCATATCATTTTCTGAAAGTATGATTTATGAATTACTCATACTACTATTTCTTGATTTTTGAACTATCTTAAGTAGGTTATGGGTTGTTTTTGATTATTTTTTGAGCATATCTCATACTCAATATTTGAGCATATGTACCAAGATTTTGAAGATTTAATATTATACCATCTTCTCAAACCAAGGCTATAGTAATACCAGGCTCAATCGGTTATTTTTACAAATAGTATCAGCAAGGAAAAAGGAAATATCGAGGTTGAAAAAAGTAATAAAGAAAGAAAGAAGAAAAAAACGAAAAAAATTGACATGGATACCAGATAGAATTGGAGAAGTTATTTCGAGACAGAATTTTCCAGCTTTCCTTTTTGTCGCATTCTTTTTTTCTGCTTGATATAAACGACTACTTCCATATATTAACTAATAGTACTTTTATGAAAACTACAATTAAACTTTGCGATTCAACTACGCTCGACCGGTGGTGTAACTAAAAGTTTTAACTGTGAGTATAGGTGTATTAAATATTTTTTTTCTACCTCCCCATCTTTCAACTTCCCAATCTCCAAGGATATGTAGTAAAACCGAAGTCGCGTTCGCCTTAGCGTTGCGGAGCAATAGTGCAGCGTGACGCTCAATATTTGGTATCATTGGAGCCACAAAACTAAAAATAAAAAGAATTATTTCGATTCAAAAAGCTCGAAACGCTTTCCCTAACAGCAGACTATCGCTAAGGCAATTTTAACTTTTGAACCCACGACTTTTGAGTTAGTAACCAGTAAATTTATCTCCATATATATATTCCCTACTCAGACTCAATTCTATTCCCAAATACTAGGAAGAAAATAAATATCCGGATGAAAAACCTCCAACAAACCAAAAATTACCAATCGACCAAGAGAAAAGAAAATTCCTCATTTTCTTGCCTCCCTATTGCGGGAGGTACTAATAACTAGACATAGCCGTGAAAAAGAATCTAGAAACTTGAGTAGGGAGCAGCAAGCAGCAAGCATAGGAAAACTTGCTCTGGGTCAACAAGATGACGCGGGGACACGGGGACGCGGAGCGTGATGTGTCTCGACCGGAGCGTCCGGGGCTGAAAGCCCCAAGGGTCCCTTGTCCCCCATCAAAATCTACGATTTGATGGCGGACGATTGGTGGTGGGTTCTAGCCCCCATCATATCGGTGTCTCCGCGTCTCCCTTTCTCCGCGTCTGTGCGTCTCTTCGTCTCTTCGTGACTAGCAGAGGTTATTTGAACCCTAATTCAACCGACTTTATATAACCTCAAGACAAGGGTTGCTCAAATAGGAATATTTAATTTCCCCAGATACCTACTGATAACTGAAATTACCTAGGAAAAGTAAGTCTAGACGGAATTACGTCGATACCTTAAAGATGACTGAAACCCCCTAAAATAGGGTAGTAAATTTGTCTGATAATAAAAAATTATCAAAAAAAATTTAACTATTAATTATTCAAAAGTAAATTAGCCAAATTAGTTCAACCTGCCTTTTTAGAGGGTGATTTGAGGCTAAAAATGGTGCAATCGTAACTCAATTTTTTACCAATATAGAAAAAGCTGAACATATTGATAGATAAACAATACAGCCTTGATTGTTAAAAAGTAAAATTTAGTGTATTTTGGAGTAAAGAATCTGGCTTTGCCTAGAAGCTTAATAAAATGATATAGTAAAAATGCGATCGCAAAATAGATATAAATAGAGTATATTAGTGGCAATCAAACTCAGAAAAAAAATGGTCACATCCCAACTCCCTAAAGGCCCACAAAATCTGTCATTTCTGAATAAACTGCAACGAATAGTCAAACCCTTGGAATTCCTGGAAACCAATGCTAGACAGTATGGTGATATTTTTACCCTTCCTGTTTTACTAGGTCAGAGTAAACAGCCAATGATAATCATCAGTAACCCCCAAGGAATTCAAGAAATTTTTGCCACCGACCCAGAAAAATTAGATGCTGGCGGAAATGGGGCAAGGTTGCCTTTTATAGGAGAACAATCTCTTATAGCACTTTCAGGCGATCGCCACAAACGACAACGGAAACTCTTAACTCCTCCATTTCATGGGCAACGGATGCTAGCTTATGGTGAGCTAATTCGTGAAATAATTGAGCAAGTAACATCCCAGTGGATAACAGACAAAATTTTTCCCATTCGTTCCTCTACTCAAAGAATATCGTTTCAGGTAATTTTAAAAGCTGTATTTGGCTTAGAGGAAGGTCAACGTTACGAAGAAATAGACCGATTGCTCACTGCTAGGTTTGAGGGAGGCAAGTCTATCTTCAGATCGCTCTTGCTGTTTTTCCCGGCACTACAAAAAGATTGGGGTTCCTTAAGCCCATGGGGACGCTTGATGCAGAATGAGCGAGACATTGACAAACTAATCTATGCTGAAATTGCTGAACGTCGGGAAAATCCTGACTCATCTCGTACTGATATTTTGTCTTTGATGATGGCAGCGCGAGATGAACAGGGGGAACCAATGACAGATTTGGAATTACGCGATGAGTTAATTACATTATTGGTGGCTGGTCACGAAACTACTGCAACAACTTTAGCATGGGCCTTTTACTGGATTCAACGTCAACCAGAGATTCGGGAGAAACTGCTGCAAGAACTTGATGCACTTGGAGATATGCCCGATCCGATGGAAATTTTAAAATTGCCCTATTTAGATGCTGTGTGCAAAGAAACTCTGCGAATTTATCCAGTAGCGATATTGGCAATGCAGCGACAGGTGAAGTCACCCCTAGAAATTATGGGTTATCAGTTTCAACCTGGAACTTTCCTGAGTCCCTGTATTTATTTAACTCATCATCGGGAAGATTTATATCCTCAACCGAAGCAGTTTAAACCACAGCGTTTTCTAGAACGTCAATTTTCCCCTTATGAATATTTATTTGCCTTTTGGTGGAGGCAACCGTCGGTGTATTGGTCAAGCTTTTGCCTTGTTTGAGATGAAATTGGTTTTGGCAACGGTGCTGTCTGGTTGGGATTTGGCATTAGCAGACGAAAAGCCTGTTAAAGCAGTGCGTCGTGGTTTGTTAATGGCTCCGTCAGATGGGGTGCCGATGGTTGTTAAGGGAAAGCGGACTCAAAAACCGCGTGTTTTAGAGACTGTTTAGAGTATAGTTTGAAGAATAGGCTTGGGCAGATATGGAGCTTGGGAACAATCGCGTTTGATAACTGTTAGGAACCCCATTAAATAAATTTAATGGGGTTAGGATATAATTAAGTTGTCTATGCTTTAGCCCTAAAATAATTAATTACAAGAGGCGCTAAAGCGCAACAACGGGGCAACAATGGTGTTAAAAAATGTATGAATATCGTCAGCTTAATCCCAAACAAAAACAAGAATTAATTCAAGAAAGGCTATCGAAAGGATATCCTCCCCATTCTCCCCCACATCCCGTTACAAATCAACCTTTTTATTTAATTACATCAGCTTGTTATGAACATCAACAAAGAATTAATTCATCTCAACGTCGTCAACAAATTATCAGTCAATTATTAGAACTATTTAAAACCCAAAAAATTGATGTACTTGCTTGGGTTGTTTTACCTAATCATTATCATCTATTAACCAAAACAGTTGAGTTTAAATGGTTAAGTAAAGGATTAAGATTAATTCATGGAAGATTAGCTAGAGAATGGAACTTAGAAGATAAATTATCAGGTAAAATGTGGTGTTCTTATTCAGACCGGGCAATTCGTTCTGAGAGTCATTATTATAACGTTTTAAACTATATTCATTATAATCCCGTCAAACATGATTATGTAAAATCTCCCTATGATTGGCCAGAAAGTAGTGTTCATTGGTATTATGAAAAGAAAGGACGTGATTGGTTAAGAGATTGTTGGGTACAATATCCTATTAAAGATTATGGAAAAAATTGGGATGATTAGGTGTTACTTTTAATATCGTTGTTGGGCTTTAGCCCTAAACTCCGGAGCGCTTCAGCGCAACAACTAATTGCTAAAAAATTCATCCTCGTTGTTGGGCTTTAGCCCTAAACTCCGGAGCGCTCAAGCGCAACAACAACGCAACAACTAATTGCAAAATACTCACTTTTTCACTTATTTGCCTCTGCGTCTTTGGACTATGAGGAGGCTTATCCTACCCCTGATGATGTATACTTGATTGTGGAAATTGCTGATACAACCTTGAAGGGCGATCGAGCAGTGAAAGGAACAGTTTATGCTAGATTAAGTATTGAGGATTATTGGGTATTAGATATCAAAAATCGTCAATTGTATGTTTATGGGGAGCCAACTCAGGAAAGTTCTCAAAAAGAGATGATTTTGACAGAAAATGACTCTATCATCCCTCTAAGATTTTCTGATTGTGTGATTCAGATTGCTCAAATGTTGCGCCCTGTGAGTTGACAATTTACCTGAAAGGCAAGGTTTACTGTTTAAGACGCGCCTTATTTCATGTTAATAGATAGCAATCCTAAATGATTTTTAAAAAATCTAAAAATACATATAAGCTCTGAAACTATTACCCCTGTTCCTTGTTCACTAATTCCAAGAGTTTTGTTCACAACTAAAATAAGATTGCTATATCAGTCATCAGTTAAAAATTGATTTTTTTATCGCCCTTGTTTGGCAATCCCCACTATATTTTCAAAAGGTGGCCGGGAGTAAAAACCCTACCTTATGCCCTGATAAATGTTAACTTTTAACTGTTTTAAAAAGTTTGTAATTGTTCATTGAGTAGGTAATAAAAATTATGGATAATATAGTATCTAAGAACGGAAGAATATGGATTAGCGGTGGAAGGGAACTCTTATTAAAAATCTTGCCAAAATATAGTATAGGTTTGGAAATTGGGGTTCATCAGGGAAGTTTTTTACAAAAAATACTGGAACTTGTGGAACCGAAAAAACTTCATTTGGTCGATCCCTGGCACTATCATCAAGAAGAAATTTATCAAAAATCCTGGTATGGAGGAAAAGTTGGTAAAAACTAACAGGAAATGAATACTCGCCACCAATTAGTAACACAAATGTTTGCTGATGAAATTAAGTCAGGTCAGATAGAAATTCACCGAGATTTTTCCAATAATATATGTCAAGATTTTGCTGATAATTATTTTGATTGGATATATTATATTGATGGTAACCATTTGTATGAGTGTGTTAAACAGGATTTGGAATTATATTATAGCAAGGTCAAAACTGGTGGTTTGATTACTGGCGATGATTATTTTAAAGGTGGTTGGTGGAATGGAGGTGTGGTAAAAGCAGTTAATGAGTTTGTTATTAATTATAATGTTGATGTGGTCTTTATTCAAACCGGTCAGTATATGTTACAAAAACTATGATATTTAAAATATCGACCCTCAAATACAAATTAATTAATTATTCAATAAGCACTCAATAAAAATATGCGAATTACTATTTTAGCCTGGGGAACAAGGGGCGATGTACAACCTTACATTGCTTTGGGTTTAGGATTACAAGCTGAAGGTCATCAGGTAAAAATAGCTAGTCTTGATATCTTTGAAGATTTTATTAGCAATAAAGGACTTAATTTTGCTTCTCTAGGAAGTGTTCCTGAGAAACTAAAAAAGCCTTCTCAGGATAAAAAAAAAGGAAATACTATAACTTTTCATGGTTTATGGGGCAGAATGAATTGGTGGTTAATCTTTGGCTCATCACTTGAAAACTTAATGTTTAATAGTTGGGAAGTCTGTCAAGAAACCGATGTGATTATTTATTCTCGCCTATCTTTACCCGCCTATCATATTGCAGAAAAACTTGGTATACCTTGTTATGCAGCCTATACAAATCCTTTAACTCCCACTCGTACTTTTCCTAATCCACTTTTTACATCAAATTTTAATTTAGAGGGGATATTAAACTGGTTAACTCATATAGCAGAAGAACAATTTTGCTGGCAATTTATCCGAAAAAAAATTAACCAATGGCGAACTCAAACTCTAAATTTATCACCAATTCCCATTACGGGTGTTTATAGTCGTCAAAGACAAGAAAAAATTCCAACACTTCATTGCTATAGTCCTAATGTTCTGCCAAAACCTTCAGATTGGCAAGATTGGGCTTATGTTACAGGATATTGGTTTCTAGATAGCCAGGCAAATTGGCAACCTCCACAAGAATTATTAGATTTCCTAGAAGCCGGTTCCCCTCCTGTGTATATTGGTTTTGGGAGTATGAGTGATACTAATCCAGAAGCATTAACAAAATTGGTACTTGATGCTTTGGCTCAAAGTGGACAAAGAGGTATCTTGATAAAAGGTTGGGGTGCATTAACCAATGCAGATTTACCAGACAATGTATTTAAGATTGACTCAGTACCCCATGATTGGTTATTTCCCCAGATGGCAGCCGTAGTTCATCATGGTGGTGCGGGTACAACTGCTGCGGGGTTGCGAGCTGGTGTTCCTTCTATTATTTTCCTTTCGGTGCCGATCAACCTTTCTGGGGGCAAATAGTGGCTAATTTGGGTGTGGGAATTCAACCCATACCGCGACAAAAATTAACTGCTGAAAAATTAGCTGCTGCAATTAAGATTGCTACTAGCGATGAAACTATGAAGGAGCGATCGCGTATTTTAGGCCAAAAAATCACTGCTGAAAATGGAGTTAAAAAGGCAGTAGAAATAATTAATTCTCATTTATCTGCCCATAATATAATATCCGGATAATTAGTTATCCTGTAATTCAGGAGTCAGGAGAAAGGAAGAATGAGAGTGAGAAATTATCTGGGGATATTCCGGCATTTTATGTCTTCATTGAATGGAAGTATAAAATGCAATAACTGTATAACCGGATTTAGTATAACTAACCAACAAATTATAATCCTTAATCAAAATGAATAGCCAAATTCTTCACATTCAAAAGAAAAATCGAACCCCTGCTAATACAGTTGCTAAACTAGAGGATTTTGATTATCAGGAAGGGGAAACAATTGACCCCAAAACGATGATTAAAAACCCTAATATCAGTTTATATTGTCTCGACGCACAAAATCAACGAGCAATTTTTGTAGAAACTCCCTTAGATATCGATCTTTCTCAGGGTCCTTTTTTTTACCATGCTCAATATCACCATGCTCAGAAATTAATTGCTGTTCCTTTGGCTGAAATTCCACAATTAATAGAAGAAATAGAACCAATCAAAAATCTAGTAATAATTTATTCTGTAGGGCGTTGTGGTTCGACTTTACTAAGCAAAGTATTTAACCAAGTAGATAATGTGCTTAGTTTATCTGAACCTGATGTTTTTTCCCAAATTGTAGGAATGCGAAATCCTGATGGTAGTAATGATGATGAAATAGCACAATTACTCAAGCTTTGTATTTATCTTGTGGGCAAACCTAATGTAACAGGAAAATCTTCATGCTGTGTCATAAAATTGCGGAGTTTTTGTATTGAATTAGGAGAATTAATACACCATATATTTCCTGATGCTAAGGTGATTTTTTTGTATCGAAATCTCGAAGATGTTGTGAAATCTTCTATGCGTTCTTTTGTCTTCCTTAGTTCTATGCTTCCAACTATTAAAGAAAACATAGAACGTTACAGTAAAGCTATCCCATTGCTTAAGGAATATGCTAGTTATATTGATTTTACAGACTCTAACGCAATTGATTTATATACAACTGCATGGTTATCTGTAATGCAACGCTATCTATTTCTATACAAAAAAGGTATTCCTAGTTGTGCCATTCGTTACGAAGATTTAGTGGCAAGTCCACAGTCTATAGTTACATCTATTTTTCAGTATTGTGAATTACCTATTTATGAGGTTGATAATGCTTGTAAAGTCTTTACCAATGATTCTCAAAGTGGCTCTAATTTATCACAAGAAAATACTCGTAACAATCAAATAAATCAACTGGATATTGTAGATATTCGTCAAAAAATCGATCGGTTATTAAAAAAACACCCAGAAATTCAAACATCAGATTTTATTGTTCCTGGTACTTTAGGTTATGACAAATAAAATCACAAGCCACGATCGCCTCGGTATTGCCCAAAAAATTCCCCAATCTTAAGTAAATATAGAACTAATGTAATTTCTGATTCATCTAACTAAAATTAAATGAAATATAATTTTATACTTGCTCCAAGGCCATAAATAATACAATAAAGATGAATCTGACCAAAAAAACTATCGCAGCCTTTGTCTCTCCCGCAATACCCCTTTCCGCTCTTGGTCTTCCTCTTTTGGTCTACCTGCCCCCATTTTATGCAGAAGAAATGGGGCTTGGCCTTTCTCTGGTGGGCACAGTTTTTATGATTACCCGTTTCTGGGACGTTTTTACCGATCCAGTTCTTGGTATTCTCAGCGATAAGGTGACAACTCCCCTTGGGCGTCGCCGTCATTGGATTATATTATCTGTTCCTATATTAATGATTTGCGTTTACAAAGTATTTATGCCCCAAGGGCCAATCACGGGAAATTATCTTCTATTTTGGATGCTACTGCTGTATATAGGTTGGACTCTGTTGAGTATCTCTCATATGTCTTGGGGTGCAGAATTATCATCTGATTATTATGAGCGAGTGCGAGTTCAAGGTTGGCGAGAATTTGCTCTGGTCTTTGGAATGTTAGCTGTCTTGATACTTCCAACTATTCTTGAGCAGACTGGGAGTGTTGATGGTGGGAATAAAGTTGCGGCTATGGGTTGGTTTACTATTATATTACTGCCTATTACTGTAGCGATCGCTGTTTGTAATGTTCAAGAAAGACCTGTAACACCACCACCTCAGCTTGGTTTGGTCAAGTCAACTTCTCTACTGTTCAAAAACAAGCTACTAATGCGAGTCCTACTGGCAAATGTCATGATTGGTCTTGCTCCTGGAATTACTGGTTCAATCTACATTTTTTTTGTCACTTATGTAATGCAACTAGGCCAATGGTCTAGTCTCATGCTCTTACTCTATTTCATCGCTAGTTTTTGTGGCATTCCTTTCTGGATGCGTCTTAGTTATAGCTTGGAAAAGCACCGGACTTTTGGTATTGCTAAAATTTATGGTTGTATAATTATCGTTACTATACTGCTAGTTGAACCAGGGAACTTATGGCTGTATGCCTTAGTTAATATTCTTTTTGGTATCGAATCTGGTTCTGGAGCGTTTTTGTTGCGCTCGATGATGGCAGATGTTACAGACCATGATAACCTGGAATCAGGAACACAACGTACAGGTCTCTACTACTCTTTGTTGACTATGACTAACAAAGTTGGCTCTGCCTTGGGAGTTGGTCTGGTGTACCCCATTCTAGATTGGATTGGTTTTGTTCCTGGAGGCACAAATACTCCCGAAGCAATTCAGGCACTTAAATATATATTTATTTGTATTCCTATCCCAATTAGTCTTTTAGCCGCGCTCGCTATCTGGAACTTTCCACTCGATAGCACTCGACAACATGTATTACGTCGTTTGCTGGCTGAACGTGATGCTGTGCTCAGTTCAAAATAATTTGACCTTGAATAAGGTTTTAAGTGTTAGGTGGTAGGTTTCAGGTTCAATCCAAAATGAGAACTCAAGCAGTTTTTTCCTAGTTTCTAGAACCCATTTGGTATCTTTGTCAATATTAAGTAGGGGCGTTACGGAGTATGCGCAAGCTTTCGGCCGTTTGCTAGAGCAGAGCTTCCGCTTTATATGTCGCGGAACGTTAACGTTTGCGGTAGCATGACCTTAGCGCAGCTCCTCCGCAGGAGATAGGATGCGTTGTGCGGTAGCAAAACGCCCCTACAGGAGACAGGAGATAAGAGGGAAGATGCAGGGAGAAGCAATGCAGAAAAATTCCAGAAACAGAGCAGATTTTTCCTCAAAATTGATGCGCGATCAGACTTGACTATGGTAATTATATAGATATCAAATGGGTTCTATAGTTCCTGCTAAGACTGGTTTTCCTGTAGATACTGCCTGTTCAATAATATCGGCAGCACGAGTTACTCCACCTGCTCGCACAATTGCCGACTGTAGTCTCAAAGCATTTTGTTTATATGACGGTTGTGTTAGTACCAGGGAAATCGCTTTTTGTAACCGAGGTACAGTAAAACGTTTCAGAGGTACAACTTCTCCAACTCCACTCCAAGCGATTCGTGCTGCTATCCCTGGTTGGTCGTTAGCAATAGGAATAGCAACCATTGGCACTGCATTATGTAAACATTCTAGAGTTGTATTCATACCTGCATGAGTAATAGTGAGAGTGACTTTTCGTAGTATTTCTAATTGGGGTGCATATTCCACAACTAGGGGGTTTCCTGGCAAGTTAGGTAGAGATTCTGGAGTTGCTGAACCCCCAAGAGAAATTACCAACTGAGCATCCAACCCGTCACAAGCTGCTGCAATTTTATAAAAAACATCAATCAGACGGTTTTGCACAGTTCCCATGGAAGCATAAATCAAAGGTTTTCCTGTCAATTTATCCCAAGGAAAGGAAACAGGTTCTCGACTACCTGAATAATGATAAGGTCCCGTAAAATGAAACCACTGAGGCAAATTTTCCCTAGGAAATTCTAACTCAGCAGGTTGGTGACTAATTTGAGCCAGTTGAGAATAACCATCACCAGGTTGAGAGTACAAATTTGAGCCAGTTGAGAATAACCATCACCAGGTTGAGAGTACAAAGGTAAATTCCATTGGCGACGATAGTCAGCTACTAACTCTCGAATCGGTTTTGTCAGGCGTCTATATAAAGTATAACCAGCTTGATTACGCAATTTTGCCCACCAGGCTGTATTATATTTCCCGTTGGTGAAAAAAGGGGGAACATTCTCATCTTGATTAAATACTACTGCACTACAGATAGTTATAAAAGGAATTTCTAGAAAATCGGCGATCGAACCCCCTGATGAAGCTTGGTCAATTAGCAAAGCATCTACGCCAGCATTTTTGATAACTTGCGGAGCATCCCGAAGCAAAATATTTGCCCCGTCTTTAAATAGTTTAATCGTATAGCGAAAGGCAGCCAAACCGCTAAGTTTACTCAGGTTATGCAAAGATTCTGCCATCGCTCCGTTGGGAAATTCTTCTCTACCATAGGCAAGAAATTCTAATCCTGCTGCTAATGTCTTAGCTTCAGCATCAAGCATTCCTATCATAGTAACACGATGACCGCGCCTTTTCAATTCTTGTCCCAAGGGAAGCATTGTATTTAGGTGTCCTGTTGATGCTGGACAAATCAGACCAAAATGAGTCATAGTAAGTTTTTCTCTAGTTTTTTGATTCTCCCAACAATCATACCTTAAGCATTACGAAAATCAATCATTGTCTGCCAATATACTTCTGGCATCCCGGTGTCAAAACATCGACCTTTTACTAAATATCCAGTCATTCCTTCTGATTTTTGCAACTTTTCCAAACAAGATGTCAGTTGAAATTCACCTTTTTCTCTAGCATTTTGTTTGATATTTTCTTCTAGGTAATCAAATATTTTTGCCTTTAATACATACATTCCAAAAACTGCTAAAAATTCATCCTCTTTCATCCCTGCTACATGAAGTTTTTGTCTGGCATAATTTAGTTCTGGTTTCTCATAAATTGTCTCTACTTTGATGATTCCATCCGTAGTTAAACTACCACTAATACAACCATAATGATGTATTTCTGTTCCTGGTATGATTCTGATACCAATTACACTTTTATTAGTTTGTTCATAAACCTGTAGAATTTGATCGACACAAGATTTTTCCACCTCAGAAGCATAAATATGGTCTCCTAGTAACAACAAAAAAGGTTCGTCTCCCACCCAATCTTTTGCACAGAAAACTGCATGACCATAACCTGATTGTTCTTCTTGAGTCAAAAAAGTAATTTTACTGCCTAAATCTTGTAAATACTCACAATATTGTTGTTTGTCTGGGGAGAGTTTTTGATAATAACTAGGAGTACCTTGAAAAAAATCTGAAAAAACTTGGCGATCGCTTAAGTGATGAGGAGTATTATCACTTCCTTGCACGACAATTCCTACTTCTTCTATTCCACCACTTATCGCTTCTTCAATAATTACCTGAATTATCGGCTTGGCTCTACCATCTCGATCGATAATAGGAAATAATTCTTTTTTTATAACCTTAGTGGCGGGAAACATTCTTGTGCCAAAACCTGCTGCTGGAATTACTGCTTTACGAACTTTTTTTGGTAATTTTTCCATATATATATTGTTGAAATTTATAATTTACCTATAAATAAATCAGAGCGCTACTTTCAGCAATTAATAATTAACAATTTTCATGTCGGCGACAGCCGATACAATTAATAATTACCCCTTCTTAAAATCAGGGGATTGACTCAAAGGAAAATTTGAGATTCTATCCCCTTAAAAGGGTCGGCTTTCAACCTGAATTGTTGAATTAATAATTATCAATTATTCGGTAATTTTTTATATATTTATAAGTTTGACTATTAATCATTTGTTGGCGTTGGTGAATGATTGTATGATTTTTAGTAGTCAGTAGTCAGTAGTCAGTAGTTAAAACAGCTTTTTTCCTTACTATCAATCTTGCTCCGAGCCGAATTTCATACCTTATTTCACCAATGCCCATTTTTTTTCATTTCATCTAGTTTTTATTTTAGACGTTCTGAATAATTTCACTGCTAAAAGCTACTCACTTGTAGTTTTTTTTTATATAAACTATTAGATCAATTAATCTATCATAAAGTATGCGATTAGTCAATTTTTTTGATTTTCATATTATATTGTGGTACTTCAATCGGTATTAATACTAAGACGAGCGATGAGAGTAAATTTAATTAAGCTTAGTAGTCTTAAGCAGGAACAAAAAATTTTGAACTTACGTCAAGATTAATCACACTAAATTTACCTCCGTAAAAATACTACTTACTTAATAGAAAAGTATTAAATTGAATCAAAAAGGTTGGCACTTTGAACAATAGGAGGTAATATAGTCAAAGAGATAATAAATTTAAGGTAGCATCGGTTTGAGGATATTTATCCTCTGTTTACTAAGATATCCTAGTAATGTCAAAATTATTTTTTTAATACTATTTAATACTAATAAAATAACAGAATCTAGGAAACTTACTTACTATTACTATTAGGGAATAAAAAAGCAGGAACTACTTTTAATAGCATTTGTCTATAATCTCGGTCTTGACAATTTTATTAGTCAGGCTCTAGAGTAAATTGCTGTGAAAAAAATCTCAAATCAAAACTTATTAACACGGATAAAAAAATGGCTCAAATTATTGGTTTGACTGGAAACGATAAAATCAAAGGTACAGAAGAAGATGATATTATTCGTGGTCGCTTAGGGGATGACAAGATCGAAGGCAAAGATGGCAATGACTTTCTTGATGGTGGAGAAGGAGATGATGATATTAAAGGCGATAAAGGAGATGATACCGTTGTTGGAGGTCTTGGAGAAGACAAGATCGAAGGCAAAGATGGAAATGACCTACTCTTTGGTGGAGAAGATGATGATGATATTAAAGGCGGTAAAGGAGATGATACTGTTGTTGGAGGTCTTGGAGAAGACAAGGTTAAAGGTGATGATGGAAATGATGTAATTTTTGGTGGAGAAGATGATGATAAGCTCGAAGGTAAGAAAGGAGATGACATCCTAGTTGGAGGTCCCGGTAGCGATAAACTCCGTGGTGGTTCGGATGCAGATATCTTTGCTTATACAGCCATTGGTGAAGGTATAGATGAAATTACAGATTTTGAAGCTGACGAAGATACATTTGGTTTCCTTGCGGAAGTATTTGACCCTGATGCTACTGGAGGATTAAATTTTGTCACATTTACTGATGTTGACAGTGACAATGTAGCAACTTTAGTGAACGATCCAACTTTATTAGATGGTGTTGATGGTCTAAATCAAAACTTCCCAGCCTTTATCTTTTTTGATGAAAACGATAATGGAAAAAAAGGTACATTAGCTTACTTTCAAGATGATGTAACTGATATTATTGCTAGAGTATCAGTGAAAAATGGAGAATTAACTACAGACAATTTTCAATATTTAGTAGATAATATTAACTCTCCCGAAGTCGAAGATGATGACACGGGAGTCATTGATTTTGCCACTGGAGGAATAATAAATATTGACTCCTCTATACTAACAGTTCTAAATATTACTCAAAAACCAGAACTTGAACTATCAATAATTAATGAAAGTACCACAGAAGTTAGTGGGAACTTTTTCGTTATTTCATCAGAATTAACTGATATTACAGCCCTACAACAACTGTTAGTACAACTGAATTTCAGCAGCACAGCATTAGTCTTGTTCAACACAGCAGAAAACACTGTATTAGCATCAGTCGATAGTGACACAATAAATATTCTGGCTGAGTATGAAAAAATAACTAATATCACAGATTTTAGCATTGAAAATAACCTGAATGTTAGTACAGAGAACTTCTCAGTTATTCAGGGAGAACAAATAGCAATTAGTGTATCAATACTTCAACAATTAGGAGTTACTTTAGAAACCCTAAGTAGCGTTGTAATAGAATCTGCTGATGACGTTGAAACAGTAGAACAAAAATTACTAATTTTCCAAACAGAAGAATTTGAAACCACACTAGAAGTTAAACAAAGATTAGACATTCTTGTTGGTAGTAACCCTGTTCTAGCTCTTGCTAATATTGAGGGTGAAACTGTTTTAATCTTTTCAGATGGCAGCTCTGAAGAAGTTAGTATTATCCAAGAGTTTGATGGAGTAGTAGCTAATATAGAATCTTTCAGTAGCACTAACTTTAAACTTTTCAACGAAGTTGAAATTACAGCCGAGAGTAATACTGTTACTGCCACAGATGATTCAGATGAATTCTCTATTATAAGCATAGCAGAAGGTGGAGTTACCATAGAAGGCTTTGATTCAAACGCAGTTGATGCTGAGAGTCCAGATATTATCAAATTACAGTCAGCAGTTTTTGGTAATCTGACAAATGAGAGTTTAACCAAGGTCATAGTATCGGCATTTACTACTACTGAAGAGATAGGAAATGCAAATTTGTTAGCTATAGATTTAAGTTTTTCTTCGGCAACAGAAGTATCAACTTTCTTAACTGAGTTGGGTGTAACTAGCTCAGTATTATTAACTTACACCAACGAATTGGGTGAAAGTGTTTTCGCCTTCTCACAAGAGGGTACAGTTCAAGTTATCGC
>JBARXI010000409.1:0-3933 GCA_049647275.1 Microcoleaceae cyanobacterium | reverse complement strand
ATCTCATGCTTTCCATTCCCCGATGATGGACCCCATTGTCGAACCATTTGCTAATTACTGCCGGAAAGTCAAATTTTCTGCTCCCAAAATTCCCTTTGTCTCCACCGTGACTCCTCAATGGATTACTCCAGAAATAGTGACAAACCCCCAATATTGGGCAAAACATCTGCGGGCAACCGTCCGATTTGCAGAAGGAATACAAACTATCTGGCAAGACCCCAGTCGTGTATTACTAGAAGTCGGGCCAAGAATCACTGCCACAACATTAGCGCGACAACAAGCCAAAGACACCAAACAACAAATTGCGATCGCTTCTTTAGGCAGCACCGCAGACGATGAGGGAGAATGGACGGCATTACTCCAAGCAGTCGGTAAACTTTGGCTAGCAGGTATTGACCTTGATTGGAAAAGCTTTTACGCTAAAGAAAATCGACATCGAATAGCATTACCAACCTACCCCTTCGAGCGCAAACGTTTTTGGATTGACCCTAAACCTTCAAGGGAACTTCCAGCGTCTCCCACCCAATCTTCTCAAACAAATAACTTTACTGAAAATACTCCAATTCAGCCTATGTCAGACTCTCGGAAACAACGCCTGATTCCTATGCTCAAAGAAGTCCTAGAAAACACATCAGGACTTGATATTGATAGTGCCGATAACGAAACAACCTTCCTAGAAATTGGGCTTGACTCTCTCTCTCTCACCCAGGTTGCTCTAGCACTCAAGAAAAAATTTAAGGTCAAAATCACCTTCCGACACCTAATGGAAGATTGTCCTAATCTAGATACCCTAGCTGATTTTATCGATAACTCTCTTCCTGCTGATGCGTTTCCAGCTCCAGTAGCAGTTGCAGCAACACCAACTCCCGCAGCTCCTGTTGCACCAACACAACCAGTCCCATCCACTCCAATTCCTACGCCTATGGCAGTTCCTTCCATGTCTTTTAATTCAGAACAAAAAAATGCGATCGAGTCCTTAGTTGCACAACAGTTGCAAATAATGTCTCAGCAACTACAAATCCTTGGGCAAGGTGGAGCAACCCTAGCTCCCTTACCTGCTGCAACTGCTGCAACTGCTCCTACTCCCGCTTTATCAACTGCTTCATCTCCACCGAGCGAACCTCCTAAGACTGAAACCGAAACCCCTAAACCAAAAAAATCTTTCGGACCAGGAGCCAAGATTGATAAATCTACCGATAACAACCTAACTTCCGAGCAGCAGTCTTATTTAGATAAATTTATTGCCCAATATACTAATAAAACCCAAGAATCTAAACGTCAGACTCAAGGTCATCGGAAATATTTAGCAGACCCCCGTACTGTCTCCGGATTTTCCCTACCTCTTAAAGAGATAGTTTATCCCATCGTTACCGATCGCTCATCTGGCTCTAAACTATGGGATGTAGATGGCAATGAATATATTGACTTAACCAATGGTTTCGGTCTCAACTTCTTTGGTTGGTCGCCTCCCTTTGTCACAGAAGCAATTGAAGCCCAATTGAAAAAAGGGATGGAAATCGGCCCTCAAACCCCCTTAGCTGGGAAAGTAGCGAAACTCCTGACAGAATTCACCGGACAAGAACGGGTAGCGTTTTGTAATACAGGTTCAGAAGCAGTAATGGCTGCCATGCGTTTAGCGCGAACCGTCACCGGGCGCAATACCATTGCTATCTTTTCTGGAGCTTATCATGGTACTTTTGATGAAGTAATTGTACGGGGAAGTCCGAAATTAAAGTCATTTCCAGCAGCTCCAGGAATTATGCCATCCATGTTTGAAAATGTGTTGGTATTAGATTATGGTACCCCTGAATCACTGGAAATTCTGCGGGAGCGTGCGGATGAACTTGCTGCTATTATGGTCGAACCAGTTCAAAGTCGTCGCCCTGAGTTACAGCCAAAAGATTTTCTCCAGGAAATTCGCCGGATAACAGAACGTTCTGAGACAGCATTTATTTTTGATGAGGTTGTTACTGGGTTCCGCGTTCATCCAGGAGGTGCCCAAGCATACTTTGGCATTAAAGCAGATATTGCTACCTACGGCAAAGTCATTGGGGGAGGCTTACCCATCGGGGTGGTAGCTGGCAAGTCAGAATTCATGGATGCTTTAGATGGAGGTCATTGGCAATTCGGAGATGAGTCTTTCCCAGAAGTCGGCGTTACCTTCTTTGCCGGAACTTTTGTCCGCCACCCCCTCGCTTTAGCAGCATCAAAAGCTGTATTAGAACGACTGAAAGAAGCAGGTCCAGAACTTCAGCGTTCCCTAAGCAAAAAAGTAGACAATTTTGTCACCGAACTCAAGCAACATCTTGAGAAAGTGCAAGCTCCCATTGAAGTTAACCACTTTAGTTCATTCTTTTACGTTCACTATCCTCCAGAAGTAACTTATGGCGGTTTACTGTTCTACCTGCTGCGGGAGAAAGGAGTTCATATTTGGGAACATCGCCCATGTTTCTTTACCTTAGCTCATTCAGATGCAGACATTGAGTTTGTGATGAAAGCGTTTAAAGAAAGTGTTGCTCAGATGCAAGAACTAGGATTTTTACCTAAACCTTCTGGTGGGAACGGTCATAACAATGGAGCAGGGGAAGTTAATTATGCAATTAGCGATCGCCCTCCCCAACCAGGTGCAAAATTAGGGAAAGACCCCCAAGGAAATCCTGCATGGTATATTCCCGACCCGGAGCGACCTGGAAAATATTTACAAATTGGAGCAGCTATTTCAACTTCATAAGATTAGTAGGTGCGTTACGCTACTACTGGATTTCATCAAATTAGCAGGTGCGTTACGCTACCGCTAACACACCCTACTGGTAGGGTGCGTTAGACGGCTAAAATATAAGTTGTCAAAGGTATTTAACAATCCGTCGTAACGCACCATTTTAAAAATGACTGGACTACTGGATTTCATAAAATTAGCAGGTGCGTTACGCTACCGCTAACACACCCTACTAGACTTTGATGTCAAGACCTGAGAGTGAGTTATGGTGGGCAAATACTATTTGATTTACCACAAATATCTATTGTTCAATGTTTGCCAACCCTACTAATATCTAGGTGTCTTTATCTCCCTATCTCCCCTAACTGATAACTGAAATGACCGAGCATATCAAACCACTGACATCAATGCGGGGTATAGCAGCCCTATTAGTTGTCCTGCATCACTTTTTTTATTATTTATTGGGGGACATAGGTAAAGAAATAGGACTTTACACCAAGTTTTTCTTTAATGGTTATTTATGGGTTGACTTCTTCTTTATTCTCAGCGGTTTTATTATGGCTCATGTCTATCTGAAGGATTTTTCATCAGCAATTAACCGCCGTAATTACAGAATCTATTTGTTTTCACGATTCGCCAGAATTTATCCCTTACATATCTTGATCATATTCCTATTCATTGGCTTGGAACTAACTAAGGGATATTCTGCTTTTACAGGAAGTCAAAATCTAACTGCCCTTTTTTCTAATATTTTTCTGCTTCAAGCGTTCGATTTTAATAATCCTCCTTGGTTTGGTGGTGCGACTTATTGGAATCAACCTTCCTGGTCTATCAGTGCAGAATGGATAGCTTATCTATTCTTACCTTTGTTGCTATTTCTGTTGTCAAAAATCAGAAAAGTGACTGCTGTTGTAGTCTATTTATCTGCATTATTTTGTTTGTTCTTTTTGGTAAAATTAACTTATGGGCATCTGAATTTTATCGGAGTGCATTCAATTATTCGATGTATTCTTGAATCTACTCTTGGCATCATCACTTATCAAGTATATAATAGTAAAATTAATAGAAGACATTTGAAGCGCGATTGGATTTTCATCCTTTCCTTAATAGGTGTTTTTATGGTCATGCATTATAATTGGAATGATGTTTTAATTATCCCCATTTTTTGCTTACTGATTTTGTCTGCATCTATCAACAATAGAGTTGTAGCAAAAATC
>JBARXI010000408.1:0-5997 GCA_049647275.1 Microcoleaceae cyanobacterium | reverse complement strand
ATAATATCGGGAGGTACTTGTCACTTCGTGAGCTTAAAACCACGAAGTATTTTAGTTGCTTGATAACTATCCAATGGTTTTGAAAACAAATATCCTTGTCCCTTTTCGCATCTAAGCTTTTCGAGTTGTTGCATTTGCTCTTTAGTTTCTATTCCTTCTGCAACTACTTCTAAACCTAAGTTATGAGCCAGTGCAATTATTGCAGTAACAATTTTTAATGGCTGATTAGCCAAAGTATCTGAATCTAAGCGACTGACAAAAGAACGGTCAATTTTCAAAGTATTAATCGGAAATTGGTGTAAATAACTTAATGATGAATAACCCGTACCAAAATCATCAATTGACAATTTAATATTTCTCTGTTGCAGTTTTCCGAAGATGTCAGTAGCTAAACTGACATTTTCCATAATCACAGTTTCAGTAATTTCTAGAATCAAACAATTAGGTTTACAGCCTGTCTCTTGCAATAGTTCATCAATATTTTCTACTAAATTTGGTTGTGAAAGCTGCTGGCTAGAAAGATTGACACTCATGCTCAATTGGTGGTTAGGAAATTCACACTTAGAATTATTAGATACTGAACAATTAGTAGGACATTTGCCATTGCCATTTTTTATCTGATTTGAACAGTTGAATATCTGGGATATTTCTTGAGTATGATCTAATCCAATGTTGTAATTTCCTTCTTGATGTTGATGACTAAATTCCTCCTGCCAAATAGTTAATTGATGACAAGCTGCTCGCAATACCCACATTCCTAGTGGAATAATTAAACCTGTTTCTTCTGCTAAAGGGATAAACTTTGCTGGAGAAATTAAACCTTTGGTGGGATGCATCCAACGTAACAAAGCTTCAAAACCAGTAATTTGACCTGTCAACAAACAAACAACTGGCTGGTAATGTAAAACAAATTGGGAATGAGCTGGATTATTTTTAATCATTTCTACAGCCCGTCGTAGATCGTTTTCTAGCTCTAATAAAGACATTGCTTGGTCGTGCATTGTTAAATCAAACACTTCATGTCTTGCCTTACCTAAAGCTTTAGCGCGATACATAGCAATATCAGCATCTCGTAGCAAGTCTTCTGGGTTGTGATAAAGAGGGCAAGCACGGTGATGATTTTCATCCGTATTGTAGGGAAACATTCCGCGACTGTGAACAATACCAATACTAGCTGTAGTAAACACTTCATGACCTTCTAGGTTGAAACGTCGAGAAAGTTCTAGATTAATTTTCTGGGCTAGTCTGGCAGCATAGCTAATATCCGGTGGGTATTCTAGTAATATTGTGAACTCGTCTCCTCCCAATCTAGCAATAGTATCTGAAGGTTTCACACAATCTCTTAGTCTGTCGGCGATCGCCATTAACAATTTGTCTCCTATACTATGACCTAAGCTGTCGTTAATCACTTTAAAGCGATCTAAATCTAGAAATAGAAGAGCAAAGTTATAATCTGGGTGCTGTCTAGAGCGACGCAAAGCTTGCTCTAACCTGTCAAAGAACAAAGAGCGGTTTGGCAGGCCCGTAAGTGCATCGTGAAAAGCGTCATGGAGGAGTTTTTCTTGAGCTTGTTTGCGTTCGCTAATGTCTCTGATTATTATCTGGATAGCAGAGTTGCCATGATATGTATAGGGTATACCTGCTATTTCCACATCTATAACTTTTCCATCAAGTCTAATTAACTTTTCTTCGACTAGCTCTGCTTGTTTTCCCTCGTGCTCAACTTTCCGATATCGCTGTTTTGCTACTTCTATATAGTCTGGATGAATGAATTTCCATATATATTCACCGATAATTTGTTGGGGAGATTTGCCACCAAGCAGTTTGGCTCCAGCAGGATTTATATAGACAAATTTTTCTTGCCAATGTACGGCGATCGCTTCTGGAGAGAACTCTACTAAACAACGGTAACGCTCTTCACTTTCTCGGAGCGCTGCCTCTGCTTCCTGGCGTTCCAATTCCATCTGATGAGCTGCGATAAATCTCCCAATTCCTTGAGCCATTAACTCAATAATTTCTTGTTCGTGAAACTCAAATTCTTGGGTTCTTGGTTGAGGAGATGAGAAAGATAAAGTGCCATAGATTTGATTGTTTACAAATATTGGAGTACCAATATATAGTTTTATTGGCATATTTTTTGCTTCCGAGGCATCTAACTGAGCAGTACAAATTGTTCTTTGTTCTTTTATTACTCTATTACATAAAATATCGCTTAAATTAAATTCTCTTTCTACTACAAAGTAATCTAGTTTTGATTGCACGGCTTTAATCGTAAATGTTTCTTCTTTTACTTCACCAATAACTCCTGTATCCGTGCCAAATATTGCACAACCAGCTCTGAGATAATCATTAAAAAATTCTTCTATATTATGATGATTGCAGGTAGCAATTTTATGCAGTTGCTTCAAACTGGAACTAAATTTTTCTAACGCTTTAGATGTGACAAATAATTCTGCTTCCCAACGAAATCTTTCTGTAACATCGGTTTGAATTCCGATAAAATGTGTTAAATGATGTTGGGAATTATAAACTGGTGCAATAAATAATTCATTCCAGAATTCTGTACCATTTTTCCTGACATTTCGCAAAATTGCATGACATTCTTGTCCGTGTAAAATCGCATTTCTGACTTGATTAATAGCTGGCTGATTTTTATATTTTCCCTGCAAAAATCGACAATTTTTTCCCATTACATCATCAGCCTGATAACCTGTGATGCGCTCGAAACTAGGATTAATATAAAGAATGGGATGATCTGGTTCAGTAGCATCAGCGATCGCGATACCATTGTTGCTACTATCAATTGCCCGCTTCATCAGTTGCAAATGTTCTTGGTTAGCATGACGTTCAATGGCAGTCGCTAGTAAATTGGCGATCGCTTCTAGAAAATGTATATCATCTTGGGTAAACTCTCGATACTTCTGGGTATGAACTCCCAATACACCCCAGGCTGTTTGGCAGTTATGATAATTGCTACTGTGATATTCTTTTTCTCCTAAGTTGGGTATAATCACACTCATACCACTTACTATTAGATGGTTATGCAGTAGGGGAGAACCTGAAAAGCGGGTTTCGACGCGCAAATCTTTGACAATCACGGGATAATTTGCTAACAGGGTATATCCTGCTTGAGATTGTTTTCCGGCAGTGACTGTGGCTTTACCCACCACCCCTTTTTTCCAACCTACGCCAGCACGCAGCAGAAAGGCATGATTTCCGGGTAACAGCTCTAAAATTTGGCTACATTTTACATTTAAAGTTTTAGCAAGTAGAGTTGCTGCTTTCTCCATTAGTGTATATACATCTGTACTAGCTAAAGCTTCTTGTCCTAAAAGTGCTACTGCGGCTTGCTGATTGGCGTGGGATTTTAATGACTCTAGTAATCTCGTTTCGTTAGTTTGCACTTGCATCAGCGTTGCGGAGGCATATCGCTTTTGTTCTGTGAGATTGCGATTCATACTAATAGTTGCTACCATCTCACCAGATTTATCTAGCATTGGTACAACCGTTATTTCACATACACCTTCACTACCATCTTTACAAACAAATTTCTGTACTCCTACCCAACAACCTGTTTTTTTCATACCCTCCAGCATCTGCTCAATAGACACATAAGATGCTTCGGATTTGTACAAAATGCTTTGACTCTTTCCCAATACTTCTGTTTTACTGTAGCCAAACATTCGAGATGCTGCGGGATTCCAGTCAATGATACAACCTTCCATATTTGTAATCACTATCCCATCGTAGAGATTCTCAAAAGTCAAAGCTTTTCGATGCCGGGACTTTTGAGCAAGTTTGCGTTCAGTAATATCCAAAAATATAGACAATATTGCTGCTTGACCATTAAATTGTACAGGATGCATTGATACAGTGACCCAAAATGGTGTACCATCTGCTTTTTGCACCCGCACTTCGCGATCGCTGACTATACCTTCTTGAGCCAGATGGACGAGCAATAATTCACGCTCTTGGGGATTACAGTAAAAATTTGATTTTGTCCGACCCATTAATTGTTGACCCGGCAGGCCAAAAGTCAGGCTAAATAGTTCGTTACTGAAGAGCACAACGCCATCAACTGCACGGCTGATTACCATTGCTACTGGCATTGCTTCCGCCATAATTTTCCATAGTTCTTCTGTTTCTCCTAGTGTTTTTGCCATTTTTTTTATACTTAGTAATTGTCTTTTTCAAAATATTTAAACTGTACTTTTTTAGTAATCATTTTAATGTTTCGATTTTTTTTTGTGTTTCAAATAAACTTTTTACATAATTAATTATCAATTTCAAGCGATCCCTAACCATAAAACTTCGGCTAATCAATAAAATTGTTCTATCAATCTAATACCCCTAAAATTCCTGAAATTTTAATACAGACTTTGTTATAATAGCTGTATATACTTTCCAGATTATACTATTTTTTTTTGTTTTAATAATTATATTGTAAGATATTTTTTTTGACAAATGTAATTTTTTTTTACCAAACTTTATGAAGAATTGTTAACATCAAATGGCTTCACTATTTTTAAATATCTTTTGAAACAATAGTCTTGAAGAAGTAGTCAGTAGTCAATCGAACTGAGAATGCGATCGATGGGGATTTAAGCCCCACCAACCGCACTAGCTCCAAGGGTGAAGGTGGGGTATTAAACCAATAAGAGAAAAGATAAAAAAAAGACGATAGACTAAAATTATGTAGTTAGTTATTGGCAGGGTAGTGTCTTGATAAACTGATGCTGTTTCAGGGCTGGCTACAGAAGTCATGGGTTCAAGTTAAGTATTTTTGCCAAATAACTAGTGCATTTTTGGCTGCATGGGACCGGGGAGAAAGGTATATAACAGCAATAGTAAATATACAATTAATTTGGCTTGACTATTTAATACCATTTGAAAAAAAGATTGCTACAAGTAATTAGGTTTTAGGTGGTAGCTTTTAATACCAATTGGAAAAAAATTGCCTAAGCATTCATGCCGAACTAATTACATATACTCTAAAGCTAAAAAGCCTATTTTGATTGTAAAAATTACAGCGAATAAATAATGGTAATTCATTTGGCTTCTACCAAACAAAGAGTTGGTTAGGACATAGACTGATGATGAATCGAATACGCTCCGATTTTTTTCCCACTGTTGCCTTCAGGAGCTGTTGCCTGCTATAAGTAATGATACTGACAAATTTTTAGGCTGTTGGTAAAAAACTGGTAGGGAAGCAGTCGAATTGGCAACCGACAGAAATGGGGTTGCCACGGCCTTTAATATGAAATAGGTTAATGTTTGCTACAGATGATTGATAGAAAGTCTGGAGAGTCTGGGGAGATAGCATATATTTCATCTAAAATTACTTACTTTTTTACTGTCTGGCTTAAATTTCAGCTTTTGTGAAATAACTGTAGCATTATTTTTCGTATTTTATATAAGCGTTTTTTTAGGGATTTGCGTTCTGTTTTTTGTCTAGCTCGCAGCTACTGAGCGTTTATAGAACCCATTTTATATCTATATAATTATCATAGTTAAGTCTGATCGCGCATCAATTTTGAGGAAAAATCTGCGTATTTTGTGGAATTTTTCAGCTCGATCCTCTTCCCTCTTATCTCCTGTCTCCTGTCTTCTGTCTCCTGACTCCTAACTAAAAAAACGAAAGTATTGACAAAGATACGTTTAGGGGTTCTATATGTGACAAATGTGACTCTCATAGACATCAACTTGTAAAATCATTCGATCGAATAGGGATAACTTTCTATATTGGTGGGTATTATGCCAATATCTATGTCTAGTCTGAGAAAAATGTCTAGAATATAAAATTGGTAAGTAAACTTTAGAGGAAACCCGAACAATGTTAGACAATTATGACAATCACTTTCAACAACGAGCAGCCCTGGGTATTCCACCACTGCCACTAGATGCAGGGCAAACATCAGAATTATGTGAACTGCTAAAAAATCCACCTACGGGAAAAGAAGAAAAATTAATGGCATTACTGCGCGATCGCGTCCCACC
>JBARXI010000407.1:0-2782 GCA_049647275.1 Microcoleaceae cyanobacterium | reverse complement strand
TTGGGAATTCAGTCGCTATCAATGGAGAAAATATCCTGATTAGCTCCTTGTGGGATAATGATAATAATAGTGTCTCGGCATACCTGTTTTCTACCAATGTTCAATCGAAACCAACACCTGCACCAGTACCAGAAACATCATCACTTTTAGGAATAGTAGCCGTTTTTGTATTTGGAGCTTTGTATTGTAGATGAGGTCAGATAATTGCTGTCTCTCCAACTTCTTCTTTAAAAGAAAAAGAAAGAATCATGGTGCATAATGTTAATAATTCCTGGTGAACAGGGGTATTTTTTGACTGTCCTTGCTATCTTTATTTAGGGTTTGCTGAATAAAAATATAAGTCTTGCTATATGAGGGCTTCAGGCATTATTCGACCAAACAAGTGCAAGGTTTTGACATCTGGGGGCTGAAAAACCTTGCACTTTCGGGGGGAAATCTTTGGATTGATTTTGGAGCCAAAACAGCAAATTTACTATCTTTGAGGCTGTGTAGCGTTTAGATTGGCATGGCAGACCTTTTTCAGCAAGCCCTATTTAATACCAAGCGTGAAAAAAAGAATGTTATAAATAAATAAATTGAATAATTTCTGTAAGGATTCAGGTATGTCAAACCCAGTGATAAATAGACTGATAAAAACGGCTGACTCAGTTAAATTAACACTTTCATTCTTAATAATGACGAAAATAAAGGCTGGTGACAATTTATATTGAGAATTTAATTTTGAATTCAATTGCTGGAAATGCTTATTCTGCAATGCTTTCATGGTTTTATGTCTGACCTGAATCCTTACTAATTTCTAGTACTTGGTTTGAATCTATTTCCGATAAAAATTAAGCGAATGCTTTGTAACAACGAAGTTAAAATAGCTTTATATAGATAAAAAAAGTCAACAATAAATGGCTATCAGCTCTGCCTCCTAATTCCTCAAATCTGAATTCTGACTCCTGAATTCTAAATTCTGAATTCTAAATTCTGACTTCTAACTATTTGTAGCAAACATTTATTAAATTGGTATAATATCAAATCCGATAGTATCGCCATAAAACCGTACATAAACCTGGGAAAGTATTAGATATCCCAGAATACTGACATCTACTCACATTTTCTTGGTTTCTTATTATGGTTCAGATATAAATTATTTTACCCCAAAGCTAGCAGATTTGATATAATTGTTGATTTTACAGAAATCTGTAAATACTAATTAATGAATTTACCAATTATTTATCATCCTAATTATGTTGCACCCATGCCACCTGGTCATCGCTTTCCTATGGCAAAATTTCAACTACTTTATGAAATGTTACTGGCAGATGAGGTGACAAATAAATCGTATTTTTTTACCCCACAACTACCACCCTTAGAATGGATAGAATTAGTTCACGACTGCCACTATGTAGAAGCATATTGTAACGGCACATTAGATTCAAAAGCACAACGACGCATCGGGTTGCCCTGGAGTCAACCATTAGCAAATCGAACTTGCATTGCTGTGGGTGGGGCGGTGTTAACCGCACAGTTAGCCCTCAAATATGGTTTAGCTTGTAATACGGCTGGTGGCACTCATCATGCCTTTCCCAGTTATGGGTCTGGGTTTTGTATTTTTAACGATTTGGCGATCGCTGCTCGTGTCATTCAAAAATTAGGGCTGGCTCAAAAAATCCTAATTGTAGATTTAGATGTACATCAAGGAGATGGCACCGCCTGGATATTTCAGCATGACCCGACTGTGTTTACGTTTTCGATGCACTGTGGTATTAATTTTCCTAGTAGAAAACAAGTTAGCGATTTAGATGTACCTTTGCCAGAGGGAATGGATGACGATCGCTATTTACAGACCTTAGCGCAATATCTACCAGATTTGTTATCACAAGTCAAGCCAGATTTAGTTTTATATGATGCTGGGGTAGATACCCATATCCATGATGCTTTAGGAAAGTTGGCTTTGACAGATACAGGGATATTCCGGCGCGAGATGCAGGTATTAAGTACCTGTGTAGGAGCAGGTTATCCAGTCGCTTCCGTTATTGGTGGGGGATATACTAAGGATATGAATTCGTTGGTTTACACTCATTCATTATTGCACCGTGCTGCGAGAGATGTGTTTCAGCAGTATCGACTTTGAGAAATTAACAGTCAAAAGTAAGAAGGAATAAGCAAGAATAGGTAGGGTGGGCAAACTTAACCAAGTTCACAATCAATAGAGAAAAATCACTATTTGCCCGCCCTTAAAACTCCAAGTTTAGTTGTCATCAGGGTTTGATACTCTACTATTGCGTATATCAAAATAGTAGTTAATTATTTTTTAGTTTTTAATTTACAAAAAGAAAGCTTTCTCTGCTCGGTAGGAATATCGAGTGCTAACTATTTCCATTTAGCGATCGCTCACAAACGATTAATCGGTTGACCATGAATGAATATAGAAAAATCCTATTTACCCGCCCTTAAAACTCCAAGTTTAGTTGTCATCAGGATTTGATGCTCTACTATTGCGTATATCAAAATAGTAGTTAATAATTTTTTAGTTTTTAATTTACAAAAAGAAGCTTTCTCTCTATCTATAGAAAAATCCTATTTGCCCGCCCTACAGACTCCAAGTTTAGTTGTCATCAGGGTTTGATACTCTACTATTGCGTATATCAAAATAGTAGTTAATTCTTTTTCAGTTTTTGATTCACAAAAAAGTCTCAAGAAAAAAATCAAGCAATGCCTGAGTTGTTTCCTCTGGTGCTTCCTCTGGCAAAAAGTGACCACAAGGGAAAGCTTGACCGCGCACATCTATTGC
>JBARXI010000406.1:0-2560 GCA_049647275.1 Microcoleaceae cyanobacterium | reverse complement strand
GTGTGCGACTCGTTGGCCAGTAAATCAGATATGAATGTAAATGGCCTTCTACAAGTCATAAACATGAGGACAACCTCGACTGTAGAAAACTCTTATGACCTTATAGGTGAAATTCCTATCGCCTTGTTGTTAGGTTGACAGCATAATCCACAGAGTAGCGACTGAACATCAATCTCTGAAGCTGGATTAAATGCGGGACAATACCAGTTACCAGAAACGATACCGCTAGCAAAGACTGACAAGTGGATGAACAAGAAGGTAATCAAACTCTCGTGAAGCACATCCATTCCAAAGGTAGCTATGGAATGTAGGACAAAAGTCAGAGGGTCAATGGATAACATTATACTGAGTATGTTATTAACAATCATACTGAATCCTCCGAGAGAATTTACCCCACTAAATCAGCCGTAATAAAGGAATAAGGGAACGAGGAAACCTCTCTAAGACATCCTAAGAATATAGGTCGAGAACGAAGGTGCGCCATTCAAGGTCAATCTACGCAAATAGACGTAGGTTTTAGAGAGAGTAGGATTGGGTAAAAAAGCTATAAAGCAGACGTACTCACTGTTAGACGTAATGTAAGGTAGCAATTAGCAATGAATAAAGCTAAAACACTAAAAAAAAAACTAGGAAATCCTAGACCATTTCTTGAGTGCGTCTTACATTCTGAGGAGACCTCAGAATTACGCACTCGCTTTTTAAGCGTGGCATGGAATGCAGACGATATACCGTCACAAGTCAGTGTCAATCCTAATCTCAAATGGAAAGACATAGATTGGAAGCGGGTTGAGAAGAATGTATTTAAGTTGCAAAAGTTAATTTACAAAGCATCCAGCCGTGGCGAAATCCGCAAGATGCGTAAATACCAAAGACTTCTGACCAAGAGTTATTACGCTAGGTTGCTAGCTGTTAGGCGCGTGACCCAAGACAACCAAGGTAAGAAAACTGCCGGAGTGGACGGAATAAAAAACCTTCCTCCAATGCAAAGATTCAACTTGGTTAATCTACTTTCATCACGTCACCTCAAAGCAAGCCCAACCCGTAGAGTCTGGATACCAAAACCAGGAAAAGATGAAAAACGTCCGTTAGGCATCCCAACGATGTATGACAGAGCGTTACAAGCCCTGATAAAGCTAGGTATGGAACCAGAATGGGAGGCACGTTTTGAACCTAATAGTTATGGTCTTTTCCGGAGGTCAACACATGATGCCATAGAGGCCATATTTGACAGCATCAATAAAAAACCTAAATTCGTATTAGATGCTGATATATCTAAATGTTTTGACCAAATAAACCATGATGCACTGCTAGGAAAACTTGGCAAAACACCTTACAGACGATTAATCAAACAATGGTTAAAATCTGGGGTATTTGACAAGAATAAGTTCCTAGACACTGTGGACGGAACACCACAGGGAGGGGTGATATCACCCTTACTAGCAAACATCGCTCTACACGGCATGGAAGAGTGCATTGAAAAATTTGCCGAAACTCTACCTGGAAACAGAAGAGATAACAAAAGGGCACTTTCATTAATTCGCTACGCCGATGACTTTGTTATCCTACACAAAGATATCGAAATAGTGTTAAAAGCTAAGACCGTTATAGAGAAATGGTTAAACCAGGTAGGATTAGAACTAAAACCACAAAAAACACGCATTGCCCACACTTTAGAGGAATATAAAGGGCAAAAACCCGGATTTGAATTCTTAGGTTTTACAGTAAGGCAATGGAAAATTAAGTCAACCAAACTAGGATTCAAAACACTGATTAAACCATCTTATAAGAGTATAAAAGCTCATTATCAAAAAATAGCAGAAGTATGCAACATACATAAGACTGCTCCAGTTGAAGCCTTAATAGGCAAACTTAATCCGATAATAAGAGGATGGGCTAACTACTTCTCAACCAAAGTAAGCAAGAAAGTATTCAATAAACTTGATATGCTTCTGTGGAAAAGATTGTGGAGATGGGCAAGTAGAAGGCATCCAAACAAGTCTAACACTTGGGTAAAGAAAAAGTATTTTCCCAAAATTGGAACCAGAAATTGGATTCTAAACGATGGAGAATATATACTAAACCAACACTCAGATGTACCCATAGAAAGGCACATCAAAGTTAAAGGTAATAAATCACCCTATGACGGTGATTGGATTTATTGGAGTAGCAGAATTGGTAAACATCCGGGCGTAAGGAAAGAAGTCACAACGCTATTAAAACAGCAGAAAGGTAAATGCGTTCATTGCGGGTTAAACTTTAGACCAACGGATTTAATCGAAGTTGACCACATTGTTCCTAAGTCTGAAGGCGGTGATAACACATACAAGAATAAACAATTGTTGCACCGACATTGCCACGACTCTAAAACTGCCAACGATTTGAAAGCAGTTAACCATGTTTGACTCATCATGTCCAAGGTGGAATTTTAAGGATGTGCCCATGAAAAGGGACGTTTAGGAGAGGAGCCGTGTGAGGTGAAAGTCTCAAGCACGGTTCTGAAGACAAGCAGACCCTATAAAGGGAAATCAGAAATGGGTTTGCTTAGTTTAACTTATGTCTA
>JBARXI010000405.1:0-7381 GCA_049647275.1 Microcoleaceae cyanobacterium | reverse complement strand
TCTATTCATCAATTAATGAATTACCCCTACAAAAAACACAATTTATAGATACTTTGCCTAAGTCCTGATTTGACTGCTATTTTCCCATCTAGACATTTCCGCCTAACTCCACTCCCCCTAACCCCATCACAAAGATACATAGCAAACTTTTTCAGAAATGGTATAAATTATCATAGCTAGCCTAGGAGAGTCATTCTTATTTTTGTCGTTTCACCCTCAGCAGTTGCTAAAAACTCTCTTTCTTTTTGCTCCCCTGCTTCCCTACTATAGCAATCCTAAATCATTTGTAAAATTCTTGGACTTGTTAAAAACTTCCTCCTCCTGCCTTAAAGTAGCCCATTTTTTTCACGAATCATTTCATATTGCTATATCTCAATGATTTGTCTATAATCCAGATATAACCGGAGATAATTTTATTTCTCATTCCATATTGTAATTCCTTCCCAGTTAGTGGGTATACCTTCAGATAAAAAACTATTTACTCGTTCTAAATAAATTTTTGTGGTTTTATCCTCTGAATTGACTGTTAAAACTTTTTGAAAATATTCTTTAGCCATGGCAAATTCTTGAGATTGATAATATAACAATCCTTGTTCAAAGTCTGGCTGAACTTGCAATTTTAAATTTAGTAATGATTCTGATTCCCCATCCATAACCTCATAAATTTTAATAGAATTATTTCTACCTTTTACTTGAACTCTATCTAAAAACCTAATTTGATATTTACTCGGATCTGGCAAATGCTGAAATGCTGCCCCACTGATCAATATAGAAACACCATAAAACTTAGTTAATCCTTCTAAACGAGCCGTTAAATTTACATTATCAGAAAAAGCATCTCCTTGCATTCTTGCCATTTCTCCCACCATACCCACCATCATTTTTCCGAAGTGAATTCCAATGCCAATTTTAATAGGTTTATACCCTTGATTTTTTCTGATGATATTGTATTCTGCAACTTGTTTAATTTTGGCAATACTACCCTTAACTGCGTCTTCTGCTCCATCAGGAAATACCGCCATTATCCCATCTCCTAAATATTTAACTATAAACCCATTATTATCTCGAATTTTCGGACTTACTCGCCCTAGATATGAATTAACAAAATTAAAGTTTTCTTGAGGTGTCATTGTTTCTGAAAGAGCTGTAAAAGAGCGAATATCAGAAAACATTATTGCCATTTCTTTACTTACATGGTCGCCCAATTCTACATCAATTATCGAATCTTTTTTCAAAAACTGGAGAAATTCATGGGGTACAAATCGACGATAAGCATTGTTGATATGAGATAGTCTCAGATGAGTTTTAAGTCTTGCCATTAATTCATTTTTAGAGATAGGTTTTGTGAGATAATCATTAGCTCCTGCATTCAATCCTTCTACAAGATCGTAGACTTGATTTTTAGCAGTTAACATTAAAATTGGCAATTCATTTGGCAAGAAATTTTCTCGCAGTTTTTGTGTAACTTCATAACCAGTCATTTGAGGCATCATTACATCTAATAATATTAAATCTGGTTGGAAACCTTTGGCAATTATTTCTAAAGTTTCTTTACCATTTCTTGCCTGAACAACAGAATAATTTTGCAGTGATAAAAGATTGACTAATACTTGTAAATTTACTGGTTCATCATCTACAATCATAATTTTAAATTTTGGTCCTGTTTCTGATAGTTGTAATGAATTATCTATAGGCTCTTCTTGAGTGGCGATCGCCTCTAAATTATTATTAGTTTGTCCGGGATAATTAGATGTACTTCTTATGGATGGATTGGAGTTATTGTTGACAGCAGTTTCTGTAGATATTGGCAGAGTAAAAGTAAATTTAGAACCGACTCCTATTTCAGATTTGACGGAAATTTTACCCCCATGTAACTCTACCAGTTGTTTAGTAACTGCTAACCCTAAACCTGTACCTCCATATTGACGGGCTGTGGAACCATCAGCTTGTTCAAATGATTCAAATATTCTCTCTAGTTTATCTTCGGCAATACCAATACCAGTATCATCAATAGTAATTGCTAATTGTTGATTTTTTAGAGTTGGATGTAGACCATTAAATTGTAAATTTTGTGCTTGATTAATAATATCTGTATATATTTCTAACTTCCCAGCTTCTGTAAATTTAATTCCATTACCAACCAAATTATATAAAATTTGATGCAAGCGATTTTCATCAGCATAAACTGCTGGTAAATCAGCAGGAATAGAATTAACTAACTCTAATTTTTTGTTGCCTACTAAGGATTGACAAAGAGTTAAAACTACTTCTGTTATTTCTCTAATTCCTACAGGTTTTAACTGCAACTCCAGATTTTTATGTTTCAGTTTAGCAAAATCGAGAATATCATTTACCAAATCCGTAAGTCGATGCCCACTTTGAGCAATCATTAGTAAATTTTTTCGCTGAGTTTCTGATAATTTCCCCGTAGCTCCATCTATCATTGACTCAGCAATTCCAATCATTCCATTTAGAGGAGTACGAAGTTCGTGAGAGGTATTTGCTAAAAATTCATCTTTAAGTTTATGTAATCGTTCCAAATCAGTATTTTTAACTTCTAGAGTAGTAAATGATTCTTGTAATTGCACCGCCATTGTATTAAACGAATTAGCTAATTCTCCTAATTCATCAGAATGTTTAACTTCTACTTTTTGTTGCCAATCTCCTTGTGAAAAAGCCTTGGCTGCTTTATTTAAATCTAGAATTGGTTGAATGACCCAGCGAGAGGTTAAAATTCCGCCAATTATAGCTAATCCTAAAGCTGCTAAACATAACAAAATTGTATTGCGTCTTTGAATATTAATTTCCTCCATAAAGTCTGATTCTGGAACTACTACGACAATAATCCAGTCTATACCTAAACCATATTTTACAGGTTTAATTTCTAGGAAGTTTTGTTGATTATTAAATTCAAAACTTAGCTGTTGACTTTGATTAATTTTAGTCAGACCAAGGAATCTTTCCTGTAAGTATTTAGCAGCAGCTTCAATTAACGGCTCGCTACTTTCTGAGGCTTCCAATCGTTGTAATTTTTCGCCATTACCTTGAGTCATAAATAACTTTTCTGAAGTAGAGGTGCCTACCATTAATCCAGAACGTTCTAAAATAAATATTTTTCCTGATTTACCTATCTTTAATTTACTCAAAAATTGACTGATTTTATCAAGGGATAAATCTACCGCAAGTACACCTTGACGAATTCCTTTTTCATCGTAGTAAGGTAATCCGTTAGAAATGCCAAAATTTATCGTTGAATCGTCTTTACCTATCCAACGATAAATTTTACTCCAAGTGGGATTACCAGCTTTGACCACGGCTTGATACCAAGGTCTATTTCTTGGATCGTATTCATACTTTTCAAAAGCTGGTCTAATGATATTTCCCTGTGGCTCGAGAGCATATTTTTCAACATTTCCTGCTGTTAAATCATCTCTAATTGCCAACTCTAAGCTTCTCTCGTCTAATCTGAATAACCAAACTACTTCTCCCTCTCTAGTGCCAAAGCTAATACTACTAACATTCTTAAATAGTTGCATTTGTTTAAATAAATGTGGTTGCCAATCCCAGAGGTTTTCTAAGTCTAAATTATTCAGACTAATAGCATCTCTATTAATTTCATTAATAATGGGAGGAATTTTGAGATAACTTTCTAAATGTTGATTCACACGAGTGGTCACTTCATGAAGTAGTTGACTGGCAACATTATTGACTGCTTTTTGTCCATTTCGTAATGATAACCATCCGGTCAAACCCACAGCAATCATAATTTGTAGCAATATTGGTACTACAAACACTGTGCGCAGAGAATTTTTTCTGGTAAGTTTAGAATTTGCGGAATTTATAGGTTGATTTGACATGGATATATCTATTCTGAGAAGTTATTAAACAAGTAAATCTAAAAAAATATTGGGAAGCTTAGGGGTAATATAGCAGTCCTCGGCGTGGTTGTGTAAAAATATCTCACAGAAAGGAAAAGGCAACAGGCAAGAGGCAACAGGCAACATCGTTTCAGATTTTTTATCTGATTTATGACAAATGATTTAGGATTGCTATATCATGTTCGGACAGGTCAGTTATAAATAAAATTTAAGAACTGATAGTACCGAATAAATACTGAAATTATCTTTACTTTTCCCCTTTCTTCCCTCCTGATTCGGAGACTCCTGGTAACCGTAATTTATAAGTATTCAGTCGAACATGATATAAGAGGTACAAGGTAGAAACCAAAGAAAAAAAAAGTAGTAAATCACGGGGGATACTTCAGAAACTGGGTTTCTGATTTCATTTGCGAAATAATATTAATTCTGTCTGGTAACCGTAATTTATAAGTATTCAGTCGAACATGATATAAGAGGTACAAGGCAGAAACCAAAGAAAAAAAAAGTAGTAAATCACGGGGGATACTTCAGAAACTGGGTTTCTGATTTCATTTGCGAAATAATATTAATTCTGTGGTGAGCAAGAGGAGATTTTTCCACCTAACTCACCCTACGTCAGGATTTAATCTTTACTTTAACAAACAGTCTCTAAGTCTAGTAAGTTACTATAAGTAGGTAAACAAAATTATTTGTATAAGTAGCCCCGCGTAATTAAATGTCACTATGTCCGAAGCGACTGGAACGGAGTGGAAGATTTGCGCCGCATTCCAGACCGAAAGAAATCTCTTCGGTTTTAACTGGTTTAAATTTTATTACATGGTGAGGTTTATTCGTGCCTACCTACTTATTTACTGCCATTGTTATTTTTATTTTTCAGAGATAGTTTAAGTCAATTTATTTTAGTAAAAAATGTACTGGTTATCTGGTTATTTTGTGTAAGTACCGATATTTACAAATCTGTAACTAGCATTAGATTCTCTTCCAAATCATAAACTCGTTCCGATAAACCGAATATTTGACTTAACTACTTTAACTTGGCGTCAATTTTTGATAAGCGATTGGTGATGTAAGAATTATGTTCTTCCATACTCATATTTTAATATTTCCTAAATTTTTTCATTTTCTCCAAAATAATTATATCCTAACTGGGAGACTATTTTATTAATCCCACATGAGAAAGTATCTATAAAATAAATCTGAAAACAGAGATTTATCGCTCTTTTTACAAGTATTAATAACTATCAAACTATAAGCATGGTTTCTTGGCTTATTCACAACTATTGAATTGAGCATAAATTTACCACTAATATCATGTTTAGTTGAATATTTTTGAGAGTAGGGGATGGGAGTAAGGAGAGAATTTATAGCAATCATAAATAGGTTTTCATAGATATAATAACAGTCAATATTAACTGAAAATCTCTTGAATTCTGACTCCTTGAGGTCGCCAATCCGACGGCGACCCTACCAGTAAAATATTACAACTAAAATAGGATTGCTATATCTGTATTAGCTTTTGTTTGAATTTGTTAAAAAATTAACTGGTTAATAACTCAATCAAATCCTCAGTTATAGGAAAACCTGTTTGACGTTCAAAATGAAGAAACATCGGACTGAAATTTGCCTCCAGAAAAATAAATTCCCCACTAGGTTGAAATCGCCAATCAATACCCGTCCATTTCAACCCAAATGCTTTCGTAATAGCCAAACATTTTCTTTTCATATCCTCTGGTGTTTCTAAATAGATTAATTTGGCTTTTTTATCTTCACGAAAATCCAATGAATCACTCCGAATTTCAGCAGAATAGACATTTTTGCCAATAACATAACTGCGAATATTAGTACCAGAAATATATTCCTGAAGAGTTATAGGAGAAATACTTAAAGCCAAATTCATCCGGTCAATTTCTAAATATTTTGCAGTTAAAAATTGAGTATGACAACCACCATAAACAGGTTTGAAAATTACATATACATAAGAGTGATAAAAATCGATAATTTCTCGAAAATCATTAGTAACTAATGTAGCAGGAATAGTTACACCTATTTTATGAGCTAAACTTAATTGTAATGGTTTTTCTTTATGAAACTGATAGGCATCCCAACTATTAACCCATTTCTCCGGAGTAGACCGCATAAAAGAGCGTAACAAACTCATAGAATCATTCACTGCTATTGTCTCCTGATATGAATCAGTTAATTTCGGAACATTTACTCCGGCAAAGGTACGCCAAAAGATTTTATGTATATCGGTTAAATTCCATTTTCTGCCATCTGGAAATTTTACATATCCTGTGTGAGTCAAAGGTTGCCAAGAGATTTTTAACTTAGTGGGAAATAAGCGAGTATCTAAATAATCAACTGTTATCCCCTTTTCTGTGAGAGTTTTTTTTAAATGGGCAGCATGAATATCTTCATCACTACCTAAGATTAAAATATTCATAAATATCTGTCTTAGAGCTGATTCATAAATTACATATTAACCTACCTTTTCTGCTTATTAATGTCATTGCCTTAGCTTGGCTTTGCAATAGCAAGGGGGGCGCAGAAAGCAATTATTTTGGTTTACCCAATTATTCCCCCCCGTGGCAATCTTTAACATGGTAAGCTGCCAGCGCATTTAAACCATCTATCCAATTTTTGGGGGAGGGAACAGTTTCGGAAGGCAACAGGCAACAAGGAATATACAATTCTTTATGATTTTTAGCTTAGTCTAAGTTGTGAGATTGCCTTGGCTGAGAATATGCTTTCTCGCGGAGATTAACTTGTTTGATTGCCACCTTGCTATCGCACGCGCTGGGGTTTTCGGTGCGCGGAGCGTTTTCGGTGTCAAATGCTGCGCAAAAATGTAAATGTCGGCGACAGCCGTTTTGCGCTTCGCAGAGCTGACGCTAAAAGCTCGCGCTATAGCATTCCTATAGCGCTACGCGCAAGTCAGAAGCCTGTAGGGGTAATTTCGTTCCGAATGCTCCGCAAACATGAATTACCCCTACAGTCAGAAATTACTTCTGACTGAGTTTGAGCTGCTTGGTGCGCCTAAGGGCAGCGCGGGGTCGCATCCGCATTTATCAATGTCTGCACCCTATTTGCGTAGTGCTATACCACAAACGTTAACGCTCCGCGACATCGAAAGCGGAGCGAGAGCGAAGCGCAAAAACGCAATTGACTTCATCATACTCTCTTTATACTACCATCGTAACTGCCCAGGTAGGAAAGAAAGGAATATTCCCATGAGGGAAAAAATATGTATGAGCAAATCATACAACGAGGGCTCAGGAGTCACTCCTCGAATAGCACCCCTGAGGAGCAAAGGTAATCGAGGACAGGCGCAATGAGGTGTTGGTCATAACTTGTTGTTGCGTCTTTCTAATTTTCGGGGTGATGTATGTGCGGTTTCTGACAGAACCGGATGTTCCCTTTAGCAATAATCAAGCCGAGCGTGATTTGCGGATGAGCAAGTGTAAGCAGAAAATTTCAGGTGGCTTTCGCTCCTTTGATTTTGC
>JBARXI010000404.1:0-9443 GCA_049647275.1 Microcoleaceae cyanobacterium | reverse complement strand
TCTTTATTATTATCATAATGATTAGGTAGGAATCTGAAAAAGCAGTTGAATTCTAGTAATCAACCTACACTAACAACTTTTAACCTTAAACCTATGGAATCTGTGGATAGTAACTACACCGTTACTGGTGGTATTAAATTTGAAACTCTAGTACCAGAACGAGTGTTGATTATCCCCAACCAGGATCATATCAAAAATAGTGTTGAATTTGGCATCAAAGTAACTAACCAAACATCTACTCCCTATCGCTTTATTTTCTTTAGCTTAATTCCTGAAATTGTCGGACCAGGGGGATAATCAATCCCATATGGTGGTGGTATGAATTCAGCAAATCTCCCATTGGAGTCAGATTTTCTCTTAGCTAGACCAGGGGAGACCTTAACTTTCTTAACAACAGCTAAGTTTTTCTGGAGTAGCTACAAACTTGGACTTGGTGGTGTAAACCTTTACAAATTCTCTTGGGGTTATACAGGTCTGAGACCAATCAAATATTGGGTGCGTTTTACCTACAGAAAAATATCCCCAACTCCAAACATCAGCCGTAAGCCTTGGCCTTTTTCAGAAGAACTTTGGACGGGTATAGCGTCTTCTCCTTACGAAGAATTCTACTTAGAATATCCTCCCGACTAAGGAGTGAAAAAAAGCAAACATTAATTTATGACTATTAAAGGAGAAAGAAAAAATGCAATTGCGAGGGTATTTGAAAAAATTCCTGACAACAACCTTGTTTATTGTACTTACTCGTCAGTCTGCGGTAGCGTTTACGATTGTATATCCATCCGCTGGTTTGTTTAATCTTTAATTCAACTAGACTAATGAAACCTTTTGAGACCAGATTCACTGAAGTTGATGATATCCGTTTTGAAACCTTGGTATCAGAACAAGTGTTGACTATACCTCCAAAAGAATTTGATGCTTATACTCTTGTGGAGTTTGGGATTCGAGTTACAAATCTCTCACCATTACCTTACCGCTTTATCTTCTTTTATTTAGTGCCAGAAATTGTTACAGCGGATGGGAACCAACTTAAGAAAGGCGGTGGTATCAATCCAAATTTTTCTCCTTATCGGTCTGAGTTTGTTTGGCTCTCTTTAGGAGATAGTGTGACTTCCTCACTACAGTGCAAGCTTTTCTGGATTTTAGAGGAATATATGCCTAATAAAAGGAATAAAAACCAGCTTGGAGCTAGAGATAGCCTTGTACTTCGCGGTCTTAACAACTTTGGGCATGAATGGATTTTTCTAGACCTGAGTCCTAATCCTTATCTAGTTCGGTTTCCATATCCACAAGTAGCAAGCGAGGAAAAACTCGGTAATATCAATAAAACTGTTGATGGGCTTTGGGCAGGTAAAGTGTCAACACCTTGGACTAAGTTTAGTCTAATTATACCCTAGTCAAGATTATTTACAGATAGAGATTTAAGAACATTAAAACTATGAAACCTGTATTGACTAAAGCGACTGAAGTGGATGGAATCAGTTTTGAAACTTGGATATCAGAAGCAGTATTGATTATTCCGCCTAAAGAAGTTGATGCTTATACTCCTGTGGAATGGGGGATTAGTGTTGCTAACAATTCGCCTAATTCTTACCGTTTTGTCTTCTTCAACTTAGTGCCAGAAATTGTCAACGTAAATAGACATCTCCAAAAATTCTCAAGCACTTACTGTAACTATCTTTCAAGGAGCGATCGCTACTTATGAAGATAGTTAAGTTGTACAGTTTTATAGGTATTAGAGATACTTTGTGTTACTAATATAAATATTTATTGTACTTTTTTTATTATTTTTTATCTCAATTTATGACAACTCATACTAATACAAACGAGCCGATTCTTAGTCTAACTAATCCACATATTGTTAAGATTACTTTTTCATAATGATCATCTTTTAATCTGAATCTTTCTCTAGCAACTCCAAATATTTTAATTAATCTTATTACCTGTTCTACAAATATTCTATTTTTGGCTTTTTCTTGATTTTCTTCTTTGATTTTTGGTGGCATTTCTTTTTTTTTTGGTTTCTTTTTTGGTGTAGTTGTTCTCTCTACTCCTTCATAAGCTTTATCTCCTTGAAATTTTTGTTTTTCATCAAACTTGTCTTGTTGTTTTCTTAATATATTCACATCACTTGTTGGCCCTCTTTCTCCAACTATAACATCTACTATTTCTGTTCCTGTCTTGAGTGCTTCTTACATTCGCCGTACGACGACGAATTAAGCACTCGCTTTTTCTGTAGTTATTATTTGGTTTTTAAATGTATGATTTTTCTTTTTTCCAGAGTAATATTTTTTCTGTTTATCATCATCCTCTGGTCTATATCTACTCTGTTCTGTACTATCTACAATTAATTCTTGTTCTGTTAATATTTCTTGTATCCATAAACACTCATCTTCTTTTTCTGAGAACTGTTTTAACAAGCTTGATGGTAATAATTCTTGCAATATATCTATCCAATAATGAAATATATTGTTTGCAGTTGATTCACTTACACCAAAGTTAATTCCTAGTATTTGAAATGTGGGTATATAATGTAAATAGTATAAAGTCAAAAGAATTTCTTCATCTACTTTTAAGCATTTTTTCCTGCCACCTCCCGGTTTAATTAGTCCTTTTTTTTTTGAGCTGCTTTGGTTTTTTTATTGTCTGCTATTATTTGAGCATTTTCTATTAATTTTCTCAATTGTTTATCAGTAATGCCAATAACTCTTTTGGTGTCTTTTGGGTGCTTATTTATATGTTCTAATATTTTATTCATTAGTATATTTTCTCCAAAACTTTAATTAAAATTATAGCTTAATTTTTATTTTGGAGATGTCTAGTATAGTTATCATTAATCCTTGGGGAAGCAGTCGGGGAGAAATCTGGACTCAGCCAAAATGTTTTGCACTTGCTATCATTGTCATCTTCAATCTCTACTTACTCTGGAAAAGTTGGGAAACTTTACAAATTCCTAAAAGTTGGTTTACTGCCAAACTCCTCTGGGAAATATTTCTGTTTATCGGATTAATTTCTACTATTCTCAGTCCATTTCCCCTCCGTTCTCTCTTCGGTCAAGACCAGATGGGAGATGGTTTGCTTTACTGGTTGCTCATCGCTACTTTCACTCTCAGCAATACTCTTGTTTTAAGACTATACCCACAACTATTGCTAGCTCAATTATACGGTTTTCTCATTGGTGGAATTATTCTCGTTTTCAGCATCTTTCCCCAACTTATCGACTGGCGTATTGACTATACTGCTACAACCGGACAACTATTGCGAGATAACATCCTAGTCAGCACTATTTTTCAGAATCATCAACCTATAGGTTTTTACTCTCATCGCGGTCATGCAGCATTTGTGTTGGCAGCAGTTGGAGTTATGGCTGTTGCTAGCAAACAGCTTGGGTATTTGTCGTCGAAAACAAGTGGGGCGATAATAATTTCAATTACTATAGCGCTACTCTTAGCAAATACTCGAATGGCTCTTTTGGCTGCCATCGTAGCCATTGCATACTTGTGTGGCAGGAAATATTACCAACAATTAATCCCTATCGTTTTAGTTTTTCTACTGGTTATTAGCTTCAATACTACTACTAGAAAAATTTCTGGCTTACCTCTGATTCAACAAATAACTTCAGACCGAATACATCTGTGGGAGCTAGCAACTCGTGGCATTAGCAAACGCCCTTTATTTGGTTGGGGTTTCAATGGTTTCGGCATTGCTTATCCCCATTTACTCTCGAAAAAGAACACACCAAATGTAGTTCGTTTGGGTAATGTCAGTTACGATATAGTTGCTAAAAATGGAAAACTGCGTACTTTGCCGTTGCCTACTTATAAAGCTCATAATTTAATTCTGGATACTATTTTATCTGTTGGTATATTGGGGATGTTATCTTATATGGCGTTATGGGGATGCTATATTTTTCTTTTTGTCAAATCATCCAACCAGAAATTGCTGGTAGTAGCGATCGCCTATTTAGTTTTTACTCTCACCTGGTTTGAATGCGCTCAGTTTACCCATATTGCTTGGTGGGTTATGTCTGTTTCGGGTTTGCCACAAAAGCTATTCCAAAGCAGAGCAGAGTTTTATCCTGTTTCATATTTGTAGCAAAGTAGTGCAGAGTACCATTTCTACTTTAGCAAAAATCAATAACAATTAATTTATGCTTAACTTAAAGCAAAGGTTACACAAACTAGAATATACTTGATAAAATAAATTATTTATAAAATAAATTATAATTTATCTTGCCTATTCCTAAAAAATAACAATATCTATAGAAACCCCAGCCAGCAACTTCAGTAAAAAATCCCAAAAAAAAATATAATTATTAATATTATCGTTAGCTGAAAACTAATCGGCATGAGTTATTGCCTCAACCCCAACTGTAAAGTTCCCCAAAACGCAGACTGGAATAGATATTGCCAAAACTGCGGAGCCAAACTACTGCTCAAAGACCGCTATCGCCCTTTAAACCTCATTGGGCAAGGAGGTTTTGGTAAAACATTCTTAGCTATAGACGAAGACAAACCCTCCAAACCCTATTGCGTAATTAAACAATTTTTTCCAGCATCCCAGGGCACAAATAATATCATCAAAGCTGCCGAACTCTTTGAAAAAGAAGCCACAAGATTAGACCAGTTGGGCAAACATTCCCAAATTCCCGAACTAATGGCCCACTTTACCCAGGACAGGCAACAATACTTAGTACAACAATTTATCGCAGGACAAAATCTGGCCCAAGCCCTCGAAATTGAAGGGCCTTACAACGAAGATCAAATTAGAGCCTTCCTCAATAATTTACTGCCAGTGCTTCAGTTTATCCACTCTCACAATGTTATTCACCGCGACATCAAGCCAGAAAATATAATTCGCCGTCAAGAAAGTGACAGTCAGCTAGTCTTAGTAGACTTTGGTGCTGCGAAATACGCTCTCGGCACTGCCCTTTTAAAAACAGGCACTACCATCGGCACCCCCGAATACATCGCTCCAGAGCAAAACCGAGGCAAAGCTGTATTTGCCAGTGACTTATACAGTTTGGGGGTAACTTGTTTGCATTTATTAACCAAGGTTTCACCATTTGAATTATTTGATGTGGGTGAGGGTACTTGGGTATGGCGACGTTATTTAGAGAATAATTCTATCAGCGAACAGTTGGGTTACGTTTTGGATAAACTCGTAGAAAATGCTATCAACCGTCGCTATCAGTCTGTGTATGAAGTCATCGAAATTTTAAATGCAAATACTCAAGTCAACTTAACTCAGCTCCAAGATCGAACTGCTATCCAAACTCCGAAAGTTACATTTGAACGCCCACCTACTCAAAGTTGGAAATGCGTACATACTCTCATCGGTCATTCAAAATGGGTTTGCTCCGTTGCTTTTAGCCCTAATGACAATATTGTCGCCAGCGGAAGCGAGGATGAGACTATTAAACTGTGGCAAGTAGATAGTGGGAGAGAAATTTTGACTATTTCTGGGCATTTTGGTTATGTCAACTCAGTTGCTTTTAGCCCCGATGGCAAAATTTTAGCTAGTGGGAGTGATGACAAAACTATTAGAATTTGGGAAGTCAAGACTGGAAAACTGCTTTGCATTCTTGGTGACTGGAGTTTGGGAGAATATTACGGTCATTCTGGAGGGGTGAATACGATCGCTTTTAGCCCCGATGGCAAAACTTTGGCTAGTGGGAGTCAAGATAAAGAAGTTAAAGTTTGGCGACTTGGGGATAATATTTCCCAGCCTAACTATGGAAAACTGATTTTGACTCTGACTGGGCATCTATTTCCGGTACGCGCGATCGCCTTTAGCCCTGATGGGAAAACTTTAGCTAGCGGGAGTCAAGATAATACGATTAAATTATGGAATTTAGATTTAGGTAAGACTGTTAAAACTCTCTGTCGTTATTATCAGGGAATACACTATGTTTATGCAGTTGCTTTTAGTCCTGATGGTAAAATGTTAGCTAGTGGCAGTTGTGATAAAAAAATCAATATTTGGGAAATAGAAAATGAGCAAATATTGCAAACTATGGAAGGACATTCAATGGATGTTCGTGCGGTGGTTTTTAGTCCTCAAGGAGATATTATTGCTAGTGGTAGTGAGGATGAAACTATTAAGATTTGGGATGGAGAGACTGGTCAGCAAATTGGCAATTTAGAAGGTCATTTAAAATATGTTAATTCTGTTACTTTTTCTGGTGATGGAAAGAGTTTAGCTAGTGGTAGTAGTGATAATACTATTAAAATTTGGCGACAGTAGTAGGGGAGTAACTAAGTCCAAAATCAAAATAAAAATGTTTTGTATAGGGTGTGAGGTCTGAGATTATAGTGTTGGGAAAACCCAGAAATAGATATTATGGCTTAGAGCTAATTTATTCACTTAGCTGAAACGCTCATCTAACCTAGGTGTTAGAGGTTTTGGTTCACTTTATTAATATCTGCTAAAACTGTTATTTAGTAAGAAGTTCAGCTTATTAATATTTACTTGATAAATCAGCTCTTAAAATCAGGATTTTTGTCGCACCTTGTGTTTTGATTCGGATTATTTTTCCCTTCTTTCTATAGATAAATAGAAAACCTTATTACTACCTATTTTTCGTTAAAAGTAAAAACTAATAGAAACCTTTTAAGGAGAAATATGTTTTGACTGCCGTATAAATCTTATTTATTTGAATTACATGATCAGGGGTGCTTACCGACTTTTATCAACTACTAGTCAACAATTACAATAGTAGAGTACAGAAAATATATGAGTTACTGCTTAAAAGAAAACTGCAAAAACCCCAATAACCCATCTCACACAAGAATCTGCTTAACTTGTGGTTCTATGTTACTACTAAAAGAGCGGTATCGGGCAATCAAAATGATTGGTCAAGGAGGCTTTAGCAAAACATATTTAGCAGTTGATGAAGACAAACCCTCCAAACCGCCTTGCGTAGTTAAACAGTTTTATTTCATCTCACAAAATGATGCAGAAGTAAAAAAAGCGATCGAACTATTTGAACAAGAAGCAACCAAACTAGATAGTTTAGGAAAACATCCTCAGATAGCTGAACTATTAGCCAACTTACATGATGATTATTGTCAATATTTAGTACAAGAATTTATTCCCGGAAAAAATCTAGCTCAAATCTTAGAAACAGAGGGTATATTTTCCGAATATCAGATTCGAGAACTCTTAAATAGCCTCTTGCAAGTTTTAGAATTTATCCACTCTCACAAAATAATTCATCGAGATATTAAACCAGAAAATATTATTCGTCGCTTACCATCAAATTCTGCCTATAAAACTGGATTGAGAAATCAATTAGTATTAGTAGATTTTGGTGCTGCCAAACAACTAACTGGCACAGCATTATTAAAAACAGGCACAATAATAGGCACTCCCGAATATGTCGCCCCAGAACAACTAAAAGGTAGAGCAAATTTTGCCAGCGATTTATATAGTTTAGGCGTAACTTGTATTCATTTAATGACAAATATTTCCCCATTTCAATTATTTGATACTGGGGAAGATAAATGGGTATGGCGAGATTATTTAGTCGATAATCCTGTCAGCGAAGAATTAGCAAATATTCTGGATAAACTAATTGCAGAAGCCACAAATAAACGTTATCAATCTGCTGCCGATGTCTTAAAAGATTTGAATCAGGGAAAATTACCACCCCCACCGCCACCATCTTTATTCAAAAATTCATCGCTGAAAATTTCTCTCAAAGATACAACTCATGTGCCGGGATTACATCTTCATTCTTGGGGAAAACCTCAAACTATTTGCGGTCATTTAAGTTCAGTTTCATCAATTGCTATTAGCCCCGATAATCAAATGGTTGCTAGTGGTAGTTTTGACCGTACAATTAAGTTATGGAAATTATCTACCGGAGATTTATTAGACTCTTTTATGGCATCTAATGTGGTGTTATCTGTTGCTTTTCATCCCAAAAGCAATATTTTAGCTATTAGTAATGTCGGAGGAATTATTAATCTGTGGGATTTAGCTACAGGTAGGGTAAGTTGTAGTTTATCTAGACATTCCGATTCTATTGTTTCAATGCCAGTAGCATTTAGTCCAAATGGAGAATTTATTGCCAGTGGAAGTGATGACCGAACTATTAAAATTTGGCATCAAGAAACTGGTCAACTTTTGTACAGTATTAAAAATTCTCGTGGCATAAATGTAGTTGCATTTAGTCCGGATGGCAAAATTCTTGCTAGTGGAAGTAGCGATAATATTATTAAATTATGGGAAGTAGAGACTGGTAATCTAATAGATAAATTAGTCGGACATACTAGGGATATTAATACAATTGCTTTTCGTCCTGATGGTAAAGTTTTAGTGAGTGGAAGTAGCGATAAAACTATTAAATTATGGTCTGTAGAAAAATCTAAATTAATTAAAACAATTACTGGGCATTCTGATTGGGTCAGGTCTGTTATTTGTTTGGATAAAAAAATGATGATTAGTGCTAGTGCAGATAAAACTGTTAAGATTTGGAAGATGGAAACAGGGGAAGTTATTAAAACTTTGACCGGACATGATAAAGATGTAAATTCTGTGGCGATTAGTGCTTATGATAATACTATTGTCAGTGGAAGTAGTGACAATACTGTAAAAATTTGGCGGTGTGAGTAATAAAAAGGTGTGGGGTTAAACAATTAATAAGCACCTACACAAAATTAATTAGGGCTTACCGATCTAATCTATTAGCGGCAGCTTTGCGTCAGCAAAAGCATTGATATATAAAGGCTTTAGCCTTTTTGGGTACGAAAAAAGTGCGCCTATTTCAGTCTAAAACGCTCAAAAAGTTAGTATTTTAGGCAAGAGTTGGGCAGGAAAATTAAGGTATAATTCTTACCGAAAAATTGTGGTTTAAAGCCTCCCCTCGATCGGGGATAATAAATACAAATTTTCATGATTAGTCAATCAATTCCCTTTTAAGGAGAGGTAATTGTTAATAACTAATTATTCATTATTAATTATTAATTGTTGAATCCTACCTTCTCGCTCATTCCCCGTTCCTCCTGTCTCCTGTCTCCAGACTCGGTGTCTCCTGTCTCCTACCCCTACTAAAAGACTTTTTAGCGCAAACCCTAATTATATCATGTCCGGATAATTAGTGATAAAAAAACTTTCTCTTTATTCTTTTTTTCTTCTTCTTTTTTTTCCTCCTCTTTATTCTTTTTTCTTCTTTCTTTCCTCCTGACTCCTGACTCCTGACTCCTGAATCCTCCGTAGTTTATTTATAAGTATTCAACCGGACATGATATTACATATTCTTTTCCCAAGTTTTTCAGCACTTTTTTGAGATATTTTTTGAAGCTACTCCAACTTCCCTTGGCATTAACTTCAATCCACTCATACTTGATAAACTTCCACAATATGTCAATTAAGTTTTCCTTTGGTGAGTAGGTAGGCAACCAAAATATTTCTAAATTTTTCTGTTTCCATTCTTCTAGTTT
>JBARXI010000403.1:0-4936 GCA_049647275.1 Microcoleaceae cyanobacterium | reverse complement strand
AAGGAGCAACCATGCGACTATCTCAAATGTTATTAGTCACTCTCCGAGACGACCCCGCAGAAGCAGAAATTCCTAGCCACAAACTCCTCATCCGTGCTGGATATATTCGTCGCATCGGCAGTGGTATCTACGCATATCTCCCTCTAATGTTGCGGGTGCTCAATAAAGTCTCCAAAATAGTCCGCGAAGAAATGGATGCTACTGGTGCTCAAGAATGTCTACTCCCTCAACTTCAACCCGCCGACCTGTGGCGAGAGTCTGGTCGTTGGGATACTTATACTCAGGCTGAGGGTATTATGTTTTCTCTGATTGACCGTCAAAATCGGGAATTAGGATTAGGTCCAACTCACGAGGAGGTAATTACTACTGTTGCTAAAGATATGATTCGCTCTTATCGGCAGCTACCTCTACATCTCTATCAACTGCAAACTAAGTTCCGGGATGAAATTCGCCCCCGGTTTGGCCTGATGCGAGGCCGAGAATTTATTATGAAGGATGGGTATTCTTTCCATGCTGATGAGTCAAGTCTCAAGAAGACTTATCAGGATATGGATAAGGCTTATCGAAATATGTTACGTCGCAGTGGCTTACAATTTCGGGCTGTTGATGCTGATTCTGGGGCCATCGGTGGCTCTGGCTCCCAAGAATTTATGGTTTTGGCTGAGGCTGGTGAGGATGAAATTCTCTATACCGAAGATGGCAAGTATGCAGCAAATTTGGAAAAGGCTGTGTCTTTGCCTATAGATGCAATAGCTTCACCTTTTGAGAGTTATGAAAAGTTGGAAACTCCAGGCACGGAGACTATTGAAAAGCTGTGCAAATTTCTCAAATGTTCTCCTACTAACCTAGTCAAAAATGTTTTATACCAGGCAGTCTATGACAATGGGATGACTGTTTTGGTTTTGGTGAATATTCGGGGAGACCAAGATGTTAATGATGTGAAGTTGTTGAATGAGTTGACTAAGTTGGCTGGAGATTATGGGGCGAAAACTGTTTTGGCTTTGACTGTGCCGGATGTGGAGGCTCAAAAGAAATGGGCAGCTAAGTCTTTGCCTTTGGGTTATATTGCTCCAGATTTGGCTGATGATTATATCGTTTCTAGTAAAGAGGTAAGTTCTAAGTTTCTGCGAATGATAGACCAGACCGCTGTAGATTTGAAAAATTTCGCAACAGGTAGTAATGAATCTAGTTATCACGTCGTGGGGGGAAATTGGGGCCAGGAATTTGAATTGCCACAGTTGGTGGTAGATGTACGAAAGGCCCAAAAAGGCGATCGCGCTGTACATGACCCGAATCAAACCCTAGAAACTGCTAGAGGTATTGAGGTAGGCCACATATTCCAGTTGGGGACAAAATATTCTGAAGCTATGGGCGCGACCTATACAAATGAACAGGGTGAGGAAAAGCCTTTGGTGATGGGGTGTTATGGTGTGGGTGTGTCTCGCTTGGCTCAGGCTGCGGTGGAACAGTCTTATGACAAGGATGGGATTATTTGGCCTGTGGCGATCGCTCCTTATCATGTGGTTATTTGTATTCCGAATATTAAGGATGCTCAACAAATGAAGGTAGCAGAAAATATCTATAAAGAATTAAATGAAGCTGGAATTGAGACTATTTTGGATGACCGAGATGAGCGGGCAGGAGTTAAGTTTAAAGATGCAGATTTAATTGGAATTCCTTATCGGATAGTTACGGGGCGAGCGCTCAAGTCAGGGAAAGTTGAATTTGTAGAAAGAGCTAATCATCAATCTCAGGAAATACCTGTGGCGGAGGTGTTATCTACTATTAAAGATTTGATTGAGAAAGCATTAAGATGATTCCCTCACGGTCTCAAATTTTAACTACAAATTTAATTTTTGTATTGTTAACCATTGCTGTTTTTGTAGTAATAAATTTCAGCAGCGGTTTTCAGGTAGGATTTTTCAATGCAGTTATTTTTTTCTGTTTGGGATTTGCTTATAAATATCCCCGTAAAGCACTCTGGGCTTTTTTAATTTATCTGCCTTTTAGTGGTACTGTTACTTACTGGATTGGTAATGGCAGTCCGCTATTTCTTTTTATTAAAGATGCCCTATATTTTCCTGCTTTAATTGCTTTAATTCAAGAGTGGCGACAGCAACCTCAGCAGTTAAAAATCTCGGCGTTGCATATTTGTGGGATGAATTGTAGACTGGAAAAAAAAAGAAGTTAGAAGTATTAAAGATGAGATTTACCTGCTCCCAAAAAATTCATCCCTTGATTCAGCAACTCCAAAATCTCTAAACCTTTAGCAGTTTCTCTGAGTATTTTGTTTGGTTGGTGTTTATTAGTTCTGGTTCTAGTTAATGTTAATGGCAGTCAGCAGTTAATGCAGGCATTGGGATTAATCTGTTTAAAAGTATTAATGGGATATATTCCGCTAATTTTTTGTGCCTATTTATTATTTAATTAGAGACTGACAAGATTTAATTTTTCTTAGGCGAGTCTTAGTGATACTGGCTCTAATTTGCTGCACTCTTGGTTTGAGACAATTCCTGTTATTAACCACAGGTATTTGTGTCGGTACTCGTGGCTTAGTAGGAGACGAATTATTCAAAGCAACTCTTGAAGCAAAATGTCTAGTTGGTGGCGCTCTTGTTTTCAGTCCAGAAGTTAATATGATTCGCCTACCAGGAACTTTTGTTGCACCTTGGCAGTGGGGTTAGTTTTTAATTGCTAATAGCTTTTTTACTTTTGCCTCTGCAGTCAGCGACCCTAATCGTAATTGGCGAATTGTTAGTTGGATTTCTGTAGCTTTAGTATTAGCAACGGCAATAATTTCAGGTCAAACAATTACCTTAGTTTTACTACCAATAGTATTTTTACTCCTGTTAGCTTTGACTAATCAAGTAAATAATCTTAAGTGGTTAAGAAATCCTGGAGTTATACTAGGTTTAGTTGCATTTGTCATGGGAATTTTATTGTTAATCAACCCACAGAATGGAAACTCAGCTATAGATTTTATAGTGTCTCAATTCCAGTCTGTGATTCAGGAACAAAAAATATTTTTTGGGCATGGTTTAGGTAGTGCGACTAATGCTGCCCGTATCTTTGGTAAAACTAGGCTAATTGAAACATTCTATCCTAAAAATTTCTATGAAATAGGAGCCTTTGGAGTTCTAATTTTCTTAGCCGTAGTGACTACTTTGACATTTTTAACTGGCAAATCTTGGCAGTTACTAAAAGACAAAAAGTTAATTCGTTTGGAAACTTGTATTTGGGTGTTTATTTTGTTAATTAGCTATAACACCTTATATTAATATAATCCCCTGGATGTCAGGGTCATTTAATTCTAGATTTTAGTAATGAATTTACTTACTTTCAGATAGCGAAAGATAAATTGTCGGAAGCTCTAAATAACCTATTTTCGTAAATACAGAACATGGCACAGTTTAGAATGAAATAGCCCTGCCTGGATTTTGAGCCAGTAGCTATTTATTACTAGTTTTTAACTGGTGTTTTGCTAAATTTCCCTGAACTTGATACTATTAATCACCCTATTTTGGAGCGTGATGTTAGTTAATTTATTACTGGTTATTAACTGGTGTTTTGCTGAATTTCCCTGAAATCGATAATATTAATCACCCTATTTTGGATGATGATGTTAGTCGAGCCGATTTGAATTGAGAAACTTGATTTTTTCTTTCAAATTACACAATCCCAAAACCCCTAAAATTTGAGTGAAAAATACTAATTTCATCAAGTACAGCCGTACTCATAAAAGTTAGGATACATTGAAAAGCAAACACAAAAGAATATTAATAATCAACCTTATGTCTTCTGCTTTTTGCTATAACTGCTGATTTAGGCACATAATAGAAGTATTATAGTTAACCTAACAAGACTCACACATTTTTTAGTCCTCAAAACCATATATCTTACGTTATAGTTTTGATTTACTATATATAGATATAGGGTTTTTCGGTAAGTTCTACCTTAGAAAAAGTTAACTATCAGCTCCTCACCGCCATTATGCCTAATCCTCAAGGAAGGTCAAAATGAAAGATCAAAAGCAAAATCGTAATTTATCTGTTGGTATCGTAGCCGGTGTCTGTGCATTGGCTGTGGCGGTGGGTGGTGGTATCGCCTTTTTGTCCAACTCAAAATCCCCCACCCAACAATCTTCTGGAACTTTTAACCCAGAAACTAACTCTTCTACTCAAAAGTTACCAGATAGCACTTTACCTACCAAACTACCTAATGTAGTTAAGTCTCCAGACTCCAAAAAGTTTCCTTCAGCGATACAACCTGAAACTGAAGCAGTTACACAAAAGACTGTAGAACTTTATTGGGTTAAAGATAATCCTGCGGGAGAAATTGATTTAGTTTCCTCTGCCTTCACCCTAGAGGCCCCAGACGAACCTGAAGCTGTTTTGAAAGTTGCTTTTAACCGCTTATTAGCAGGGCCAACTGATGAAATGGCCTTTAGTGCTATTCCAGAAGGTACTAAACTTCAGGCATTGACTGTTGAAAATAATGGGATTTATATCGACTTATCTGAGGAGTTTACCTCCGGTGGTGGTAGTGCTTCAATGATTAGTCGGTTGGGTCAAGTTATTTATACTGCCTCTAGTTTGAAACCAGATGCCAAAGTATGGATTTTTGTAGGTGGTAAGCCTTTAGAAATACTTGGAGGTGAAGGTTTAGAAGTTTCTCAACCCACTACTCGCGATAATTTTCAACAAGAGTATCAGTTTTAGTTGAAAGAAGACTTAGGGCAAAACACTACATCTAGCGAACAAAAACTATAACGTCTTAGATATATAGTGTTTTAGACTCCAAAATCTCTAACTGCCGAGCAAATATCTGTAGGGATGAGTTAAGACCAAATAACTCATCCCCTATTTTGTCAGTGAAAAGACAAAATTTAGGCAAAAACACTACATCTAGCAAGCCAAAACTATAACGTCTTAGATAT
>JBARXI010000402.1:0-1924 GCA_049647275.1 Microcoleaceae cyanobacterium | reverse complement strand
GTAAACAAACTTGGCGGTGAGGCGCTCGCTTGTAGTCTGGACAACACAGATGCTGTTGACCCAGAGATTACAGGGGTGGCAGCGGTTGATGAGGCAGTAGCAGGTACTCTTAGTTATATAGAAGGGGCAAAATTTGCCAGTTATTTAGGTACGACTAAGGCTAGTGCTTTGATTTTGCCGATGGATGAAACTCTACAAACTCAAGCAACGAAGCGGGGTATTGGATGGGTTGCAGGAAAGGAACCGAGATTATTGTTTGCGAAGGCGATCGCTATTTTTTATCAACCTTTTCGACCTACTCCGGAAATTCATCCTACTGCTATTATTCACCCCACGGCAGAAATTGGCAAAAATGTTTATTTGGGCGCTTATGTTGTAGTTGAGGCGGGGGTAAAAATTGGCGATAATGTTTGCATTCATCCGAATGTGGTGATTTATCCGGATGTGGAAATAGGGGAAAATTCTGTTTTACACGCTAACTGTTCTATTCACGAACGCAGTCAGTTAGGAAAAGATTGTGTTATTCATAGTGGGGCTGTTATTGGTGGGGAAGGTTTTGGTTTTGTACCGACTCAAGAGGGTTGGTTTAAGATGGAGCAGTCTGGGAGAGTGGTTTTGGAACATGGGGTAGAAGTTGGCAGTAATACAACTATCGATCGCCCTGCGGTGGGAGAAACTAGAATTGGCAAAAATACGAAGTTGGATAATTTGGTACAAGTCGGTCACGGTTGCAAGATTGGGAAAAATTGTGCAATAGCAGCTCAGGTTGGTTTAGCTGGTGGGGTGAAACTAGGGAATAATGTGATTTTGGCTGGTCAGGTGGGTGTTGCTAATCAGGCAAATATTGGGGATGGAGCGATCGCTACTGCTCAAGCTGGTGTTCATAATGATGTTGCTGCGGGGGAAGTTGTTTCGAGTAGTCCTGCTGTTCCGAATAAGATTTATTTGAAGGCGTCTGCTATTTATAAGCGTTTACCGGAAATTTATCAGTCTATGAAGCAAATTAAGCGGATGTTGAAACTGAAGTCAGAAGTCAGAAGTCAGAAGTCAGAAGTTTGAAGCCTTTATAGTCATTTCAAATAAGAACGAAACATTTTTTCTGCTAAAACCCCGGTCGCGGTAAGAAATGCTCGTCTCAATCTAAACTGAAATGACTATATTTATGAAGTCAGAAGTTTGAAGTTTGAAGTCGCCACTTTTAAATTTATTCTTTGAGTTTTTTAATTGTAGCGACTAATATTCTAATAATTTCTTCGGTTTCTTGAATTAGGGATTTGAACTTTTCTAAAGATACCAGTTGAGCTTCTATTATAATTTCTAGCCAATATTTTGTTTCTGTTGCTTCTTTGAGGGCAATTTCATATTTACTGATAAAGTCTTTTTTAGATTGAGCTGACTGAGCTTCACTACAATTAGCTCCTACGGAAGTTCCTGACCTTAACAATTGATTTGCTAAGGTTCTACTTACATTAGATTTTTCTTCTAACCAAGTACAAGCTTTGACTACTCTAACCGCAAACTTTTTTGTTCTTTCCTGAATTGAAATTTGTTGATTACTCAAATTAATTCCCTATGCCAAAAATTCTAACTTTATAGTAATTTTTTTCCTAAATTATATCTGAATTTACTTATTTAAAAAGCCTCAAACTTACAACTTCATCAAAACTTCTGACTTCTGACTTCATCAAGGTTCGTCGTAATTGGCTGTTGTTTCTGTAATTATTTTCTGCTTATTTTAATGGGCGAACTCGATCTTAGTTGAATAAAAAGTCATGCGTAGGTACGAACGACACCCAATGATTACATACTACCATGATTTTTCTGCCGATGCAAGGGGAACATCTTTCCAGCGCCGATTTTTTTTGGTGCTTCACAGAATGTAGATTAATCATTTATTGCTACGGATGTAGCAGAAAGATTTTGC
>JBARXI010000401.1:0-2229 GCA_049647275.1 Microcoleaceae cyanobacterium | reverse complement strand
ATACTATGTTTATAGTGGGGGTTGTTCGCACCTACGCATGACTTTTTATTCAACCCCAAAAACAGAATTCGGGTAAAGCAAAGATAATATCAGTGCTTAACTATTAAAGATATGAACCAGAGGATATGTCAGGAAAAAGTAGGTTCGCCTTGACAGTAACAAGCATAATCCCCCGCCAGAATCATCCCCATATATCTGTCAAAAAAATCTTTGTAGACAATGACCCGAAGAACAAAAGTGTTTTCATCCTCCGAAGCACCCAAAAATCTGGGAATAAGGTTTGAATATAGAATCGAAAAAATCGTGATACTATGTTTATAGTGGGGGTTGTTCGTACATACGCATGACTTTTTATTCAACAACATTTGATTATTTGTTTTTATATATAAATAAAGTTGACTCAACTTAACCATGAATTTGTTCAGCCATCCACTGCATATAAGGAGCGTAAGCTGATAGGATGGGTATAAAAATTATTTCTGGTACTTCATCAGAATGTAATTCTATAACCTTTGATTCAAGAGCATCAAATCGGTCTAAATCAGTCTTAATCAATAAATTATAGGAATTCTCAGAACATAACTCTCCTTGCCAATTATAAATAGAATGAACTGGAAAGATACTTACACAGGCTGCTAATTTGGCTTCAATCAGAGATTTAGCAATTCCCTTAGCTTCATTTTCCGAAGCAACATTTACAAAAACCACCCCGTAATTGTTTGGACTCATAACTATATAACTTACTTTTTCCCCAACAGTCACTTATTGAGACTAAAATGCTTTTTTATATAAGTTAACAAAAAGCAACATTATCCTGCATTAGCAAAACTAAAATACAATTTTGTTGATTCTGGTAAAATTGCATTAGACATCTCCACTTGTTCTAAGTTTGCCCCAATAAAGGTTGCTTCACTTAAGTCAGCGTCACTAAAATTAGCATCACAAAGCTTAGACCAGTTTAAATTGGCTCTGACTAGAGAAGCTCCTGTAAAATTTGCTCCTGTTAGATCCGCACCACTTAATCTAGTACTCCGCATCAAAGCTCCACTAAAATTAGTCGCTAATAAATTTCCACCTTCGAGGTTTGCTCCATTGAGTTTAGCTTCACTAAAGTTAACTCCATTCAAGTCTGCTCCACTCAAATCAATTCCACTGAGGTAAGCTCTTCTGAGATTAACTCCTATCAACTGGGATCCAAATAGTTTGGCTGCCATTAATTTAGCTTCGTACATATTAGCCCAATTCAGGTTAACTCCTGTCAGATTAGATTCTCGCAAGTTACTAGATTCTAGAGTAGCACTGCACAAATTAGCGCTCCATAGATTAGCCCCACGAAGGTTAGCACCTGTGAGATTAGCACCACTTAAATTAGCCCGGGGAAGTTTTGCCTTTACTAAAAAAGCACCTGTGAGATTCGCTTTTGTCAAATCAGCATCAGCAATTCTACTTTCACCCATTTTCGCAAAACTTAGATTTGCCCTATGTAGCAATGCTCCATTTAGTTTGGCTTTTGTCAGGAAAGTTCTACTTAGATTTGCCCCAGTCAAATTAGCTTTGGAGAAGTTGACCCCGATGAGAATTGCTCCTGTGAGGTCAGCACCACTAAAATCTAGGCCACTAAAATCTCTTTCCCCTTTCTCGTATCGCTTCAACAGTTGTTGTGCTTTCATCGATCGATATCTCCTAATCACGCTAGTATTTTTAGCAAGATAAATTCTTAAGTATTAATTAAGGTTTTATTATAACTTGATTAATTAATAAATAGGTAAATTGTCTTAAAAAGATTTGAATAGCTTGATAAATCATACCAATTGAAAATAATATTATTACAAAAGACATAGGCGTGAAAAAGAATGTAGAAACTTGAGTGTTGAGTAGCGGTACGACTCCGCTCCGCGCGACAGAGGTCGGAACGAAGCGCCACCTGCGGGCTAAGAGCGCAAGCCGACCTAGCACCTGGTAGCGCACTCGGTGTGACGGAGTCTTGAGTAGCGGTGCGACCCCGCGTCGGCGACAGAGGTGGGAACGAAGCGCCACCTGCGGGCTAAGAGCGCAAGCCGACCTAGCACCTGGTAGCGCACTCGGTGTGACGGAGCAGCAAGCAGCAAGCATAGGAAAACTTGCTCTGGGTCAATAGCAGAGGTGATTTGAACCCTAATTAAACCGACTGTATATAACCTCAAGACAAGGGTTGCTCAAATAGGAATATTTAATTTCCCCAGATGTCTA
>JBARXI010000400.1:0-6103 GCA_049647275.1 Microcoleaceae cyanobacterium | reverse complement strand
ACTATTTATTGGTGGGATTTTGTCGGATACCAGAATGCAGCTAATAATTTAACTAATTTATTTCGAGAATCACCCCTCAGAGCTATCAATGATATTTTAGGTTCTTTATCTCAACAGAAAAATTATCTTGTCATCCTGCCAGTCATACCATTCATCTATATTTTTGGAGAAGCAAGAATTGTTTATATCCTGAGTCTAACTCTCATCTATTTATTACCATTTAGTTTGTTGGTGGGTGCCATAGCGACAAAATTAATTCTAGTTAATTCTCGATGGGTATTTTGGTCAACTGTAATTATAACTTTACTAATACCAATTACTTGGAGTCCGACTTTACGAGGATATCCCGATCTTGGTGCATCATTATTTATCCTAATTGCCATTCTAATTTACCTAAAAAATATCAATTTAACATCCTGGTGGCAAGTTCCTGTAATTGGATTATCTCTAGGAATATCTATTATTTTAAGACGACATTTTGCTTATAGCGCGATCGCTTTTCTTGCTGCCATTACTTGCCAAGCTATAGTTAGCTTTTTGACTACTTTCAAATCTCTCAAAACTTCTTTTAAAAAACTCCTAGAAAGTGGGATAAAAATTACTCTCATTTCTTTAACTGCTTTCCTAACTATATCAATATTTGCTTGGGGTTTTATCCAAAATTCAGTAACAGAAGATTATCGCACTCTCTATGCAGCTTGGAGTTTATCAATACCCGATATATTCTGGCGTTATCTCTGTTTTTATGGGTTAGTAACTTTACTGTTTGTTGCCCTAGGATTTTCTGCGGGTATTCTCACAAAAACCCTGATTCCATCTACTACTATTTTTCTCTTCTTCTTCGGAAGTTTTTCTTTAATTGAATGGTTAATTATCCTCCGTTATGGCAATATTCATTACTCCCTACATTTCACGCCAATAGTAGCTCTAGGAATCGCCTCATTTATCTGGACAAGTATTTATATTCTCAAAGAAAAAGCCAGATTAATCATCTTAAGCTTTGCCGGAATATATTTACTTATTAATCTCACCTTTGGCTTCACCCCCATCGGAAAATTCAACAACTTCCTACGCCCATTATTTGCAACTAATTTCTCCCCATTAATCCGTTCCGACTACAACGAAGTTTTGCGTCTGGCTGATTATCTAAGTAAATTAGCACCAAATCAAGAATTAGTTTATATTGCTGCTTCCTCAAATAAATTTAATGCCAACATCATTAGAAATGCTAACAGAATCATAAATCCTGAAAATTGGTGGAAATTAAATGCAATAAGTAAACCACATATTGACACCCGCGATACTTACCCACTCACCGAATTATTAGAAGCAAAATATGTGGTTATTGCTCATCCATTTCAGAAAGTATTATTAACTGATGAACAAGTCTTAAAACCAGGGCAACAAGATTTAGTTAAACTTGTCTACGATGCTTTTAATGAAAATTCACCCATTGTTCAAGACTTCCAAAAGTTAGCAACAGAATTTGTCTTAGATGGCAATATTACTGTTAGTTTCTATCAAAGAATTCGTGCCACTTCTATAAGTACAGCAGTACAAACTTTATCCGCAATGCAGCAAAAAGTTCCCCAACGCCCTGGCAGACAATTAGACTGGCTCAGTTTAAATCAATCTCCCTATATAACTTATAATTATTCGGCAGTTAGGCAAGATAAAAATAATAGTTATAAATTAATGACCGACCCAAGCGATCGCGCAAAAGAAACATCTAGATATTTTCTCTATCTAGGGCAAATCTTCCCCCAAATTAACATCACTGGAAAATTCAATTTTCTCAATCAAGAATGTGCCGGGCTATCTTTACGTTTGTCAATCTTAGATGAAAAAGGAAATGTCAGAGATACAACTTTAACTAAATATATTCCCGGTAGTTCATCTGACTTAAATTTTAACCTTAAGGGAAAAAATCCGGCTTATCTACTTTTGGAAGTTGTCAGCATTTACAATGACAAATTAACAGATAACTGTGGGTGGGAAATCAATAAATTGACAGTTAACTAATTACATCTTTTTTTCCCGGCTAAGTTTACTACCCTAGCAACAAAACAGCAAATAAACATCTAGGTATTTTCTTTATCTAGGGCAAATATTCTCTGAAATAAATATTATCGGCAAATTCAATTTTCTCAATCAAGAATGTGCCAGGCTATCTTGACGTTTGTCAATCTTAGATGAAGAAGGAAATGTCAGAGATACAACTTTAACTAAATATATTCCAGGTAGTTCATCTGACTGAAAAAATAGACTGGATACAAGCCCCCGGATTTATCCGTGGAGAGCCAAAAATTTTTTCCTGATTTCAAGCCCCTCGATTTATCGATGGGTTTGACTGTTAGCGTAGCTCCTCCGCAGGAGGCTAACTGTTAGCGTAGCTCCTACCTAGGAGGCTAACTTTTAGCGTAGCTCCGACCTAGGAGGCGTGCCTGATAACTGAAATGACTTTTCCTCCTACCTAGCTAAAACCTAGTTTCATATTCGACTGATAGCACGCTATTATCACTAAAGTTACTCCCTCCACGCAAACGCACTTTATCGCTAAGTTGATAACGAAGGGACAACTCTGAAGGTTCGTTAGCACCAAAAAGTCGTGTGATTGATACACCAACATTTTCAGTAACGTCAACACCTACTTCTAAACCCCAGCCTAAAGAAGAAGCACGCTTGGAGCCACGCTTAGGAATATTAGCCGGAAATATTCTAAACTCACTTAATCCGGTAGTATCAATGATATCCTGCTCTAAACCAGTAAATAGAGTAGTGGTTGCCACATTAGCTAATGCTAGACCTTGGTCAGCCTTGAGGGTATTAATCACACTACCCCCCAATAAACTAACAATTTGTGCATCCGAGCGTGGTGGAGAACTAGTCAACTCAATATTTTGTTCTAACTGAGATATAGACCCTTTTACAGTCGCTAAAATTTTAACCCGACGACTACTACCTAGAGTTCCCGGTGTTGGTGCGTCTGTAGTTTCAGCAGAAAAAGCTTGGGGGGGTGCGACTGTGCCACTAGATTCAAATGCTGATGCTACTAACTGTACATCCAAAATCGGGTCAAGTCCGTTATTGGGAAGAAAAGTTGCTGTATTTTCATAAGTGCGGTCTAGACGCAAATCTGTGCTAAAGAGATTAATTACACCACTTTCCAAGTTAATAGTACCACTAGGGCGGGGGTCGCTCAAGCTACCATTTACTTGGAAACCACCAGCCGCCTCGAAATTAACTAATCCCGGACTTACTATTCGTAGACTATCTGCTAAAAGAATATCAAAGTTATTAAAATCAATATCAAATGCTCCGACACCGGGAACGGTAGTAGTTTCTGACTCTCCTGTGGCGGGAACTAAACCACCAAGTTTATTTAAAAATACGTTACCGTTAGAGACGGCAACATTACCACCTATTTCTGGTCTGAAGGCTGCGCCTTTGATGATAATATTACCATCAATTCCAGCCACAAATGCTTCTTTAAAATCTACATTTAGTTTTTCTAAAGTAATAGTCAGAGGGTTTTCTATGTCTGAGTCTCCTTGGTTGAGAGGTTGGAAAATAGGTAAGACTCCTTTTACTTGTACTACTCCCTCACTTAAACTTCCTTGAATTTCCTTAACTTCAATACGATCGCCATTAAATAATACTGTACCTTCTAAATCTGTTAAAGGAGTGGGAAATGCTGTAGCGACAATTGTTGTATCAGCAAATTTAGCAAATCCTTCTGCTTGTGGCTGTTGTAATGTTCCCCTCACCCTTAATAAGATATCTGCTTGACCTACATCTAAACTCACTTGGTCGCTAAATAAATTGACTATTTCTAAAGCTTCATCTTTGATATTTACACTAACATCAACTAGATCGCTACCTGCCGATACTTTGGCAAAGGGTAAATCAATAGGTACATTTCCTGTAAATAAAATTGGGTCTCCTGTGATGAAAACATCTCCTCCAAAAATTAATCGACCAGCACCGTAACTCAAATCGGTGTTTGCCTTTTGAATAGATTCTCCATTTAAACTTCCATCTACTATATTGATATTACCTACAGCTCTGGGGTCATCTAAATTACCTCCTAAACTAGCTTCTGCATTCAACTCACCTGTAATATCAATGTTAGGTGGAACATAACTAGGGGCAATCTCCTGGGCAAACTTTTGTACTTCTGCCAGGTCAATATTTTCAATTTTTAATTCTCCATCCTGGCTTTCTGGGCTAATGTTTCCGGCAAAAGCTAATACTGCTTCTCCTATTTGTATTCTGAGCGGTTCGACTGTCAATATTTCATTTTGATAACTGCCCTGGAGCAGAAATTTATCTGTGGCATACGGACCCCAGTTCCAGTCATTACCTTCTAGATTAAATTCTGCTTCTACACCTGACTGTAACGAACCTTCGGCTACAATTTTTCCGGAAAAACCTACATCTAAATCTGCTAACTGTGGTATTGGTATTGGTGTTTGTGGGTTTTGACTTTCTTGCTGTTGTTCTAGTAATGCTTGTATTTCGGCAAACCGTCGTAACTGCAAAATCAAAGCTGTATTATCTGGAAAACCTACGCCGACTGGTTGTACATCTGTAGCGCTACCATAATCTGGAGTGGCAAAACCACGACCAATATCGGCTAAAGTGTACCACTGAAGAGCGGTTAAAATATCTTGAATGTTTCCTTTTTCTATTTCTAGAGAGGCAGCAAACTCAGGGTTGAAACTTGCTGTTTGTTGACCAATATCGACTAAACCTTCTAGTACATATTTACTTTCACCCAATAATAATGTGCCATCATTGAGATTTGCTTTTCCATCACTGTAACTAATTTCGGCTGTGAAAGTATCTGCGTCAATATAACCGATACCAGGTTTATCGACTGCTATTTTTCCATTGGCTTGAATGGAGTTTAGGTCGAATGTTCTTAAATCTGAAACTGCTATTTGTGCTGATGCTTCACCGGATACAGCTCCTAAACCAAATTGTGCTGCTGGTGCTAAACCTAACAGTTCGAGGGGAAATTCATCTAGGGTGAGGAGTAAATCATTTCCTTGAGTAACTCCTGCAAGTTGAGCGTCGTCGCGTTTGACTAAGAATTCGGTGGGAAAATAGGTTTTATCTAACACCAACTCCAGTCGGTCTCGATCGCCTGCTACTTTAAAGGTGACTCCATTATTAATTCCGGCATTTAAGTTTCCAGATAACACCGAATCGAAATCTACTTGATTTACTGCTAAGTTGCGGAGTAACACATCGCCGACTAAATTCACATTGTCTATAGAGCTACCGATTATTTTGCCATCAAAATTAACTCGCCCTGTTAATAGCTCGCCTTTTTGCTCCAGAGGTAGGTTTTGCGCTAACTGTTTTATGGGGAGAGACTCTAGGTCGAAGTCTGATAAGTTGACATTGATATTAATTCCGGAAAGGCTGGGTGCGTTTTGCGGTGGAAAATCTACCCCTACTATTCCACTGGCAGTCGCTACTGGCGGAATTGCCACTTTTTCTATTTCTACTTGCTCTCCATCCCAGTTTAATAAAGCATTCTAGGGTTTCTGTATAACTGGTAATTCTGAGAGTGTGGCTTTTGCTTGGGCTGTAATAGCTTCCGGAGTTAAATTGGCTAGAGTTCCAGATAAGTCTATCTTAGTATTTAAAAACCCACCAATTACAGGTAAGTTTTCGGCTTGTCCTAATAATTGTTGGGCTTGTTTGATGGCTGCAAATGTTGGTTTTATTTGTTCCTGTTTTTCTAGTTCTGCCGAAAATTGTTCTAGGGGAATTTGGTCTCCGACTATGGCAGCTTCCCACTGTTGACCGACTAATTTTCCGGTGACGTTTACTGCTCCACCATCGGCTAATTTTAATTGCCCTTCGGCTTCAGCAGCGATCGCTTCTGGGTTTAAATTTTCTAAGTTTCCTGCTACTCTGGCTTCACCTAAAATATTTCCATCTATTATGCCTAAATAGGGTAAGGCTTCTTTTGGTAATGTGCCTGTTTGTCGGGCTATTTGTTCGACAAAACTAACTGGTATTGGTTCTGCTATTACTGTTGCTTGAAAATTTCCATTGTTTAATGATGCTTGAGCATTGGCTGTATTAT
>JBARXI010000399.1:0-21618 GCA_049647275.1 Microcoleaceae cyanobacterium | reverse complement strand
CTCAATCCCCCCTTAACAAGGCAATCCCCCCTCAATCCCCCCTTAATAAGGCAATCCCCCCTCAATCCCCCCTTAACAAGGGGGGAGGTGCTGAAATGATGCTGGTCGCTGGATATTCTGGTGTGGGAAAAACTGCCGTAGTCAATGAAGTTCATAAACCTATTGTTCGGCAACGAGGCTATTTTATTAAAGGCAAATTTGACCAGTTTCAACGCAATATTCCGTTTAGCGCTTTTGTGCTAGCTTTGCGAGATTTAATGGGTCAATTATTGAGTGAAAATGATGCTCAACTCCAACAATGGAAAGACCAAATATTAGCAGCAGTTGGAGAAAACGGACAGGTTATTATTGAAGTAATTCCGGAGTTAGAAAAAATTATTGGGACTCAACCTACTGTGACTGAACTCTCCGGCAGTGCCGCCCAAAATCGCTTTAATTTATTATTTCAGAAATTCATTCAGGTCTTTACCAGAAAAGAACATCCTTTAGTCATTTTTTTAGATGATTTACAATGGGGAGATACCGCTTCATTGAATTTAATTAAACTGTTAATGAGCGAAGCAAATAACCAATATTTACTATTAATTGGAGCCTATCGAGATAATGAAGTAAATCCGGCTCATCCGTTGATGTTGACTTTAGATGAAATTCAAAAACAGGAGGTTATTGTTAATACTATTACATTAGCTCCACTGCAACAACATGACTTGAATCAATTGGTGGCTGAGACATTAAATTGTTCTTTAGAAAAAGCCTTACCATTAACTCAAGCCGTTGCTCAAAAAACTCAAGGAAATCCCTTCTTTGCGACTCAATTTTTAAAGGCGTTACATGAGGATGGATTAATTAATTTCAGCCGAAAAGACAGATTCTGGCAATGTGATTTAGCTCAAGTAAAATTAGCAGCAGTGAGTGAGGATGTTGTCGGATTTGTGGGTAAAAGACTACAGAAATTGAATCCTGTGACTCAGGACGTGCTGAAATTAGCGGCTTGTATTGGCAATGAATTTGATTTAGAAACTTTGGCAATAGTGCGAGAGACTTCTGAAGTAGAAACAGCAACTGATTTATGGGTAGCTTTGAAAGAAGGATTAATTTTACCCACTACAGAAGTTTATAAGTTTTATACAGATAAAACTCAAGAAATTCAATTAACAACAGAAGGTCATCTTTCAGCGAGTTATAAATTTTTGCATGACCGCATTCAACAGGCTAGCTATGCTTTAATTCCGGAAGATCAAAAACAGCAAACCCATCTCAAAATTGGTCAACTGTTGTTGAAGGATACACCAGAAAAAGAACGGGAAGACAGAATCTTTGAAATTGTTAGCCAATTGAATCAAGGAGTTACATTAATTCAGCAGTCATCTGAACAAGAGGAACTGGCAAAGTTAAATTTAATGGCAGCTCAAAAAGCTCGGGTTGCTACCGCTTATACCGCAGCACTGGAGTATTGCGATCGCGGTATCGATCTGTTAAGTGTAGAGTGTTGGAAAAATCAGTATGATTTAACCTTAGCACTCTACAACTTGGCCGCTGAAAATGCCTATCTCAGTGGGAATTTTCAAAAAATGGAGGAAGGGGTTGAGGTGCTAGGACAACAGACCGGAACTCTCCTAGATCGAATCAAGGCATCTGAAGTTAAAATCGAAGCCTATAAAGCCCAAAATCAAAGGGCAGAAGCCGTGACTTTCGGGCTAGAAATACTAGAGCAATTGGGGATTCGATTTCCCAAACATCCTAACTTCTTACATATTGCTTTAGGGGTGGCGAAAACCAAGTTAGCTCTGGGAGGTCAGGATATTTCCGATTTAGCAGATTTACCCTTAATGACCCAGCCGGAAAAACTCGCCGCCATGCGGATTATTGTGAAGTTATGTCCAGCCGCCTACTTTGCGCTCCCTAAACTGTTGCCTTTGATGGTCTTCAAATACGTCGGTTTATCCCTTAAATACGGTAATGCACCCGAATCTGCGGTCGCGTATGGGACTTATGCTGTCAGCCTGTGCGGTATTGTGGGAGATATTGAGGCAGGCTATCAATTTGGTCAATTGTCTCTAACCCTGTTGGATCGCCTCAATGCCAAACACTTCGCTTGTGTTACAATGGTTGTTTTTAACCTTTTGATTCGACATTGGAAAGAGCCTCTTCGAGAAAGTTTAAATCCTCTCTTAAGAGGGTATCAAATTGGTTTAGAAACAGGAGATTTAGAACAGGCGGGGTTTTCTATTCAAATCTATTGCTACTATTCCTATTGTGTGGGAAAGGAGCTGTCAGCACTGCAAAAAGAGATGGTAACTTATCGGGAGGCTATCATTCAACTCAAGCAAGAAACCTCTCTAGATCAACACGAACTCTTGCTACAAGTTGTTTCAAACTTACGAGGAGAATCGCAAAATCCTTGTGAATTAAACGGTGAAATTTATGACGAAAAAACTCGATTGACTCTGCATCAGCAGGCTCAAGATAATAGTACAATCTGCATCCTCTACATTAACAAACTGATGCTCTGTTATTGGTTTCAAGATTACATTCAAGCACAAATATACGCTGAACTAGCCGAACAGTATTTAGATGCGGTCACAGCCAAAATTGAGGTGGTTTTGTTTTATTTTTATGCTGCGCTGACGCGACTTGCTTTAGTTTCCAATCCTCGCCAGTCTGAATCAAAGCGTCGGCTGAAGTCCGTCAATATAGCGCGGAAAAAACTAAAAAAATGGGCTATTCATGCCCCGATGAATCATCAGCATAAAGTCGATTTAGTTGAAGCAGAAAAGCATCGAGTTTTAGGTCAAAAATTAGAAGCAATAGAACTGTATGACCAAGCCATTGCTGGAGCAAAAGAAAATGAATACATCCAAGAAGAAGCATTAGCTAACGAACTCACCGCTAAATTCTATCTAGAATGGGGCAAAGAAAAAGTCGCTCAAACTTACATGATAGAAGCTTACTATTGCTATTCCCATTGGGGTGCAAAAGCGAAAATCAAGGATTTAGAACAACGTTATCCTCAACTGTTAGCACCAATTTTAGAACAGCAAAGAATTAGTCTGAACCCCTTCAAAACCATTGCCAGTTTAAGCAAAACAAGCACTCACATTCAAGCAACAATCTCTTCTAGCACAACAGGAATTTCAGACGCACTAGACTTTACCAGCATCATCAAAGCCTCTCAAGTCTTATCCAGTGAAATTGAACTGAATCAATTAATTTCTCAATTAATGCAAGTGATGATGGAAAATGCAGGTGCAACAAAAGGGGTATTAATCTTATCTCAAGCTGAAAAGTTAATAGTACAAGCAATTTCAAATCACAATGCTAATGATGAAACGATTTATTCTACTCAACAATTTATTCCAGTTGAAGAGAGTTTAGCTGTTCCTTTGAGTATCATTAACTGGGTAAAACGAACATTAGAAATTCTCAATTTTGATGAGATTTTATCTCAAACTCAATTCGCATCGGATGACTACTTCATACAACATCAACCGCAGAGTTTATTGTGCTTACCGTTATCCAGTCGCGGAGAATTTTTAGGAATTCTATATTTAGAAAATAACTTAACAGCGGGAGCATTTACTGAACAACGAGTTGAAGTTTTAAAACTGCTTTGTTCTCAAGCCGCAATTTCTTTAGAAAATGCACAACTCTATCAAAAGTCTCAAGATTATGCTCAACAATTAGAACAGTCTTTAAAAGAATTACAAGAAGCACAAATTCAACTGGTTCAAAGTGAAAAAATGTCAGCACTAGGACAGATGATGTCTGGTATTACCCATGAAATTAATAATCCTCTAGGCTTTGTTTCGGGTAATATTAGTCAAGCACAGGAAGGAATACAAGAGTTACTGAATTATTTGGAAATCTATCACAAATATCATCCACCAGGGGAACAAGTGAAAGCTTATGCTGAAGAAGTCGAATTAGAATATACATTAGAAGATTTACCGGAAATGATTTGTTCGATGCAAACAGGAGTTAATCGTATTACTGAAATTAGTAAGTCAATGCGTATTTTCTCCCGTAGTGATCGAGAACAAAAAGTAAATTTTGACTTGCATGAGGGAATTGATAGCACTTTGTTAATTCTCACACATCGCTTGAAAGGGAATGAAAAACGTCCAGAGATTCAAATTCTCAAAGACTATGAAGACTTGCCACAAATTATCGGATTTCCAGGACAGTTAAACCAAGTTTTGATGAATATTCTGGCTAATGCTATTGATGTATTTGACGAAATGAGTCAAGAACGTTCAATGACGCAAATGAAGCAAAATCCCTATCTGATTATGTTAAAAACAAATTTAGACCCTGTGAATCAAATAGTCAAAATTAGCATTCAAGATAATGGTTGTGGAATGTCTGAAGAAGTGAAAAATCAAATATTTAATCATCTATTTACAACGAAAGAAGTAGGGAAAGGAACAGGTTTAGGACTTTCTATTGCTCGTCAAATTGTCGAAGAAAAACATGGGGGAAAATTAAGTTGTTATTCACAACTGGGTAAGGGCACTGAATTTGTGATTGAAATTCCTATGAAGTATTAAGTCTTTGTAATGATTTTACAAGTGAGTTTCCGTAAAGTTCATCGATTTTTTTGGTGTGACAATTACTAACAACTATAACTATCATAAAAATGGTAATGTCAAACCATATTGCCCCTAATATTACATGGGCAGATATCAGGCAATTTTTTTGGTTTCCTGTTAGTCTAATTCCTGAGTTTTAGTTTTTTTTTGTCTTTTGTTAAAGCAGACTTAAATAGTGATATTTTAGTTCCCGATTATATTTATTTATGATAATAATCGCTCCTAGTTTAACTCAAAAATTTTAATTTTAGTTATAATATTATGTCCGACTGAATAATTATAAGAATAGGGAACAAGGAGGAGAGTAGAAAGGTTTAATGGAACCTCCCTTCTCTGTGGTCTAATAATAGAATTGTAGTAAAATTATCGGATGTAGTAGAGAGATTAATTTATTGTGGCAACTTTGCAACCTAAGCCTAAAATTATACGGCAGAAATTTCCCAGTCAACCAATATTACTTTATCGCGGTTCTGCTGAATTAATTGATGGAGAAAACATTATTGAAGGTAAAGCCTTTATTCAGATTTATTGGTATCCCTTTCCATATATTAGTGTTAAATTTGTCTATTCTGGTGAAAATTTTGGTGATGATATTGAATTGAAATTAACTGACTTTAGTTCTAAATCTAGAGTGAAAGTGCATCTATCACGGGGGCTAATTTACGAAAATACAAAAAGGGAAGTGTTTGGCTGTTTAAAAGAATCTTTGATACAAGGAAGAACAGATAATTTGTCATCCGTTACTTTTCAGATAGCTAATTTTTTGCGTTTCGATATTTCTAATGAATATGATTTTGAGTATGATGAGGAAGGAAATGAAACAGAAGTATATAGAGAAAGTTGGCGATTTTTTAACGGTCAATTGATTTTTGATTATGATAATTGGCATATTGTTTTAGCAGATTTAGGTAATTCTAATAAAATTCAAGACAGATTGGAAGCTGAAGGAGGATATGGCATTACTCATATTTGTAAAGTAGAACGTTCAGATGGTAAAACTTTTGATTTAAACGAGGGCTATAAAATTATTGATGCCTTTATTTATTATCTTTCCTTTGTCAGAGGAATTTGGATAGCACCTCTTCTTCTTTTCGGTTTTGATGCAGAGGGAAATAAAATATTAGAAGAATGGCGTACTCCAACTATTAAAGCTGATTCATGGCAATCCTTTTTTTATTCCTGGACTAGAGATGATATAGAAAGTGTTTATGGTTTCCCTGGATTTATGAAGAAGTGGCAAGATGAAAAATGGCAAGAAGTAATTCAAAATTATATTCAGTGGTATATAGAAAGTTCTAAGCATACAAATGGATATAATACCTCTATTGTTTTAGTTCATTCTGCTTGAGAAAAACTGGCATGGACATATTTAAACAGTAACAACTATATTAGTCCTGATGGATTTAAAAAATTAACCTTTAGCGATAAACTTAGACTGTTACTTAAAACTCTTAATATCTCTCTACTTCCAATTGATAAAAATTGGGAAATTACTAAACTAGCCAAAGAATATAATTGGGGAACTGATAGTGTGAATATAATTGGGCAGGTGAGAAATTTACTGATTCATCCTAAAATATCTAAGACAGAAAACAAGATTAAACTAACAGAAATTATCATGGAAGAAGTTTTTACAGTCGCTCATAACTATTTGTTAAAATGCTTACTTCAACTTTTTGATTATCCTTATGGAATAGATACCTTTTAAAGAAATTTCTAACCACATCAAAAACATTTGAAAATTTAGCTTTTGATTATTAACAGTTAACTGAAACTATGCCAACAAAAACCAAACCAATAATTAGCCTAATTCTCAGCTGTGGGATGGTGCCTTACGTGATACTAACGCACCCTACGTGATTTGATATTCATTTAACTTTTCAGTTTATTCTCCATCAAGTCTGTTCAAATGAATTTATAATTTTAACTTTTAACCCTTAATTTTTAACTGAAACTATGCCAACAAAAACCAAACCAATAATTAGCCTAATTCTCAGCTGTGGGATGGTGCGTTACGTGATACTAACGCACCCTACGTGATTTGATATTCATTTAACTTTTCAGTTTATTCTCCATCAAGTCTGTTCAAATTAATTTATAATTTTAACTTTTAACCCTTAATTTTTCACCTAAATTATGCTCAAAAAAACCAAACCAATAATCAGCCTAATTCTCAGCTTATTTTCCCTAACTCCAACTATTGCACCAGCGTTATCAGCGCCTCCCCGCACGCCAGACCAAGAAGAAACCTGTGAGATACTCGTCATCGGTGGCGGTCTCTCAGGAGCAGCAACTGCCTACGAATCATTATTAGCTGGACGCACCGTTTGTGTCACCGAAATTACCGACTGGGTAGGCGGTCAAATTTCTTCTCAAGGCACCTCCGCTCTCGACGAACGCGGTACTCAACGTAGTCTCCTATTTTATCCCCGTGGTTACTTAGAATTACGGGAACGCATTGAGGAAAAATATGGTAGACTAAATCCCGGTGCTTGTTGGGTAAGTGTTTCCTGTTTTATGCCCTACGATGGTCACGGCATTCTATTTGAAATGTTGCAGGATGCGGCCAAAAAAGGTGGAGGAACATTCAAATGGTTTCCCAATACTGTTGTGAAAGACTTAGATATTTCCAATAATCAAATCAATAGAGCGATCGCCATCCAACATCAACCAGCAGCAAATACCCCACCCATAAACACCGAACCCCTATCCCAAATTATCGAAGATGCTTATCGGTACGAAAATTCAGCGCGGTTCGACAAAACCATAATTCAATTTATACCCCAACCCTCCCCAGAAAAAACAGGTGGTGCTGACTGGTATGTTGTCGAAGCAACTGAAACAGGAGAAATTATTGCTCTGGCAGATGTTCCCTATCGTCTCGGTATAGATCCACAAACCTATGTTGATCCATCATCTCCCGTTGAGACCAGAGACTCCTACTGCACCCAAGGTTTTACCTACACCTTCGCCATGGAAGCAACCGAAGCACCTCAAACCCATGTCGAACCGCCCTTTTATTCTCAATATGCTCCCTACTATAGTTATGAGTTATCCAGATTAGCTAATTTCACCTTAGTTTTCACCTATCGTCAAATTTTGTCCATGCAACCAGACGCTCCGCAACCAGGAGACTACAAAAAACGAACGATTTTTCCCGGTGACATTTCTATGCAAAACTGGACTTGGGGCAATGACTATCGCCCCGGAAACCGCGACGATAATTTGATTTACAGTCGAGACCAACTGCAAGCTACAGGTCAACTACAACCGGGAGGTTGGATGGGTGGTTTACGTGCGGAAACTCTCCGTCGGGGTGAGGAAAATGCTCTCGGTTATTTCCATTGGTTAGTTGAGGGAACTACTGATTCTCAGTTGGGGGCGGGGGTAAAGGAAAAGCATCCCAATAATCGCTTTTTGAGTGGGTTTGATGCGCCGATGGGAACAGCTCACGGGTTGTCAAAATATCCTTATATGCGAGAAGGGAGACGTATTATTGGTCGTCCGGGAAAGACTTATCCAGAAGGTTTTGCGGTGGCAGAGGTTGATATTGCTAAAAAGAATTTTCGGGATAATTTTTATCTGCAAAATTTAGCACCGGATACGTTACATTATTTGTGGGGAGCTGTTTCTGCTTTTGTACCTCCAGATGCACAAATTAATTCCATGGCAGAAATGCCTCAGCGCGCCAGAGCAACTATTTTTCCTGATAGTGTGGGTATTGGTCATTATGCAATTGATTTTCATCCCTGCATGACAAAAAGTCCGGCGGAAGCACCTGGTAATTCTGAAAGAGCAGGTATTAGGAGGGGTCAAGGCTCTGCTTATCCTTTTCAAATTCCTTTACGGGCAATGATTCCTCAGCAAGTTGATAATTTGTTGGTGGCTGGTAAGACTATTGCTACTAGCTATATTGCTGCTGCTGCTTATCGGGTTCATTCTTTTGAATGGTCTGCTGGTGCTGCTGCTGGTACAACAATTGATTTTGCTTTAGATCGGGGTATTTTTCCTTATGAATTGATTGATGATATGCCTTCTAAGGAATGGGAATTGGAGATATTGCAAGGGCGCTTGCAGAAAAATGGTAATCCGACTGCTTTTCCTGAAACTTCTATTTTTAATAATACTTGGGATGAGTGGAAATAAAATTATCTTTGATAAGTTAATAATTTCCCAGGGCTATTTCATTCTAAACTGTGCCGTGTTATGTATTTACAATTAAAATATATAATTTGACTATAAACAGATAGATTTATGGCCCAGACATTAAGTTCTGGGCCATTATTAATTCATTATGACTTTTGACTTGTGAATAGTGACTTATGCAAAAAGTTGACAATCGTTAAAATGATTCCGTTTTGAAAGGCCAGGGAATCGATTGTGCGGGAGATTTTTGATACAATAATAGAAAAATTGCTGGAATTCCAGCTAATCCTGTGAAAACCTAGTCTAAGCGAAAATTACCTGGATTAGGGGGGTTCGGGCTGTGGAGGCTGTCTAATACCAATAGAGACCTCGGTCTTTGGAGGCAACGGCGGAAGAAACACCGAAGCCCACTACTGTAATTGTATTTATATATATAGGAGAAATAGATAATATGGGTCTCGGAATTTCCATCAATATAGGAATTGGGGATGGAGGCAATGTCAGACGTGGAAGCAGTGGTGGCTCCTCTACCACTGTTGCCCCTAAACAGTCTAATCAAACTGTCAAAAAACTCTATCCCAACTACAAAGTGATTGTCCTTAATGACGATGTGAATACATTTAAGCACGTCTCTGAATGTCTGGTAAAATATATTCCCGGTATGACTGGCGATTTCGCCTGGGAACTTACTAACAAAATTCACTACGAAGGTCAAGCAACGGTCTGGGTTGGACCCCAAGAGCAAGCAGAATTGTACCATATGCAGTTGAGTCGGGCGGGTTTGACAATGGCACCCTTGGAAAAAGGATAAACAAAGCAATAGGCGATCGCGCTGCTTGGAAAAGTTGGTTTAGTGTTTGAGTCCGCGGTCGCCAATTTTTTCCACCCCGCTCTTAGCTCGTCATAAATATGTAGCAATAGTTCAATTTATCTAATTTTTTAATACTGACTTTTCGCGGTTATTTATTGTTTTATACCAATTTGAAAAAAGAATGTAATGTTACGAATAATCAGTGGAGTTAAAAGCCGTTACATCAGATATCCATTTAACTAAAAAGGGATATTTATCCTAAAAAATTATATTTAAGTTATAAATTGGTGACTCGATCCTCCTGACTCCTAGAAACAGTGTAACTATTTGTAGCAAACATTGATCAAACTGGTATTACTTGCTAGTATTTATCTTGAATTCTCGATCTAATACGAATTTGGATATAATTAAGATTTAAAATGACTATTTTGTCAAAAAGCATAAAAATTTGTTGGGTTTTATGTAATATTTTTCACAAAACTTAAGAAGACAAGAGCTATTGCCAAAAATGAACATCAATATTAGGAATAAATAGTGTTGTAAGCTACAATTATTTCGGCATAAATAGTAAATGATAGTTTATAAGACAAAGTTAAAGACGACTTCTTAACATTACTTTAAGAACTTTCCTGATTCATGAAACCTAGAATAATTGTCTGTGGCTTGGGTCGTACCGGCTACAAAATATTTCGTCTATTAAGACAGCAGGGTGCAACAGTTGTCGGCATAAGCGATCGCCCCCTCAGTGGGGAAGGGTCGGAAATTATTGTTGGCAACTTCCGCTCAGCATCTACTTTATTAGCAGCAGGCATTCAAAGTGCTCATACTCTGGTTTTAGCCGGGAAAGATGAGTCTGTTAATTTAGCCGTCTTAATGTTAGCAAGGATTCTCAATCCTAAAATTAGGATTATCAATCGCCTATTTAATACTAGTCTGGGCGATCGCCTAGACCATACCCTCACCGACCACACAAGCATGAGTGTGTCAGCTTTAGCAGCCCCAGTATTTGCTTTTGCAGCCCAGGGAAATCATGCCATTGGACAACTACGTCTGTACAATCAGACCTGGCCAATGCACGAAGAGTTCATCAATGATAAGCATCCTTGGAAAGGCAAAAAGCTGAGTAAACTGTGGGACGATCGCTCTTTGATGTTAATTTACTATATGCCAGCCAAAGACCCCATTGATTTGGTATCTGCAGTGGTTGCTGAACGAGAGTTACAAGTAGGAGATCGTCTGATTATCGCAAGTAAACCTAGGGTGCGAAGTCGCAGACAAAGTTTAATTCATAACTTTTTCAAAATATTTTCAAGACTCAGACAATTTCAGCGACACAGTAAATCAGCAGTAATTCTTAATCTAGCACTTCTAGTAACTGTTTTAATTTGTACTATTACCTATATTAGTATTAACCTGAATAACAGTTTCGTTGATTCCCTTTACTTCACAGTTGGAATGATTACAGGAGCAGGGGGAAATGAAAAAATAGCAGAGCAAGCACCAGGTAGCGTCAAAGTATTTACCTCAATTATGATGCTGGTGGGGACGGCCATCGTTGGAATCTGCTATGCACTGCTCAACGACTTTGTATTAGGAACTCGCTTTCAAGAATATTGGGATGCAGCACGCATACCCCTTCGCAATCATTACATCATTTGTGGGTTCGGTGGGATTGGCATACACATTGCCCAGCAACTTGTTGCCAATGGCCATGAAGTAGTAGTGGTAGAGCGCGACCCTAACTGTCGATTTCTCAATACTGCTCGCTCCATGAAAATTCCTGTTATTGAGGGAGACGCGAGTTTATCTACAACTCTTGAAGTTGCCAATATTGAAAAAGCTGAAGCTCTCTTAGCTGTCAGTGGGAACGATATAGTTAATTTAGAAATAGCCCTCAGTGCTAAAGGCCTTGTGCCTAAAATCCCTGTTGTAGTTAGAAATCAAGACCCACATCTGGCTCTGATGGTGCAACAGGTCTTTGAATTTGAGTCTGTGCTGAGTCCAACTGAATTAGCCGCCCCTGCTTTTGCAGCAGCAGCCATCGGTGGTAGAATTCTCGGCAATGGGATTACAGCAGATAGTTTGTGGGTGGCATTAGCTACTTTAATTACACCAGGACATCCTTTTTGTGGCAAAGTTGCTAAAGAAGCAGCTCGTACTGGTGACTTTGTGCCCTTGTACATAGAATGCAATGGTCAAGAAATTCATGGGTGGGAGTTGCTTAATGCGACTCTGAATTCTGGTGATGTTTTGTACTTAACTATGCCAGCTAATAGACTAGACCAACTTTGGAGAAATGTGCCAATACAACTAGTAAGTAATATAGTTGAGTAGTGACAACCTTTTGGCTCCAGTCTAAGTCAAAATTCAAAACTCAAGTTCATTCTCTTTTGAAAATTGAAGTATTTGGGGATGAGGTAATTTTTTTGGCTTTGATGTTGCCACTACTTAATTTTTTTCATTTTGCAGCTATTTTCGTTTTTTCTGTTTGTTCGACTTGTTTCCCTAATCTCTTGATTATCAAATATTATTCGGTTTTCCAGGTAGCGTAGCTAATTTTGTTTTAAGATAGTAACTTTTTGGCAAAAAAAATATTGATATAGGAGTCATATTTTAGTTTTGAAAAAAATCTTTTAGAATGAGTCAACAGGCAACAGACATCATAGTTTGAGAATTTTTATCTAAACGCATGAATTTTTCACAAATCATTTAGGATTGCTATATTATATCAAATCCGCTCGGGTTCGGTATAAAAAAATGTTTCATCTTCGCCCACGCGCGCGAATCTTTCTAAATTCTCTTCCCTACTGACTCGGTGACTCCTGACTCGGTGACTCCTAATTAACTATCTAATTATACCAATGCTACCGGATTTGATATTATACGAATTTCTAAAAATCTTGCTATAATTTGGATTTCATATTTCTCAATACTAGAAGCAGGAGTCAGTGCTAAGTATTTAATTTAATAAATTAATTTATTTATTTATTGTTTTGACTCTGATTTTTGTCTCTTCCAAAGCGTAGCATTAGCGCAAAAAAAATTATTGATATTATAGGAAAATACAAATAATTTTCCACTTTACTGATTATTTATATAATCAATATCAGTTTTTAGATCAAATCCGGGAGAATTGGACATAAAAAACATTCTCGAATCGTCATAACTACGCTCATCTTTGTGATTCTCTCTCCTCCTCAAGGTCGCCCTACCGACGGCTCCCCTACCTGACGGGCGTGACTCGGTGACTCCTAAAGACTTAACCAATCTATAACTGTTTAACCGGATTTGATATTAGTTATATAGCACCCCCCCGATAATAGTTCTAAGAAATATTGCCCTATTTACATAATTTTTGTTTTGTCATTTGTTTTATCAAAAATAAAAATTGCTTTGCGGCTGTTAAATTAAATAATCAGTGCTGACGAAATAAAATCTTTTACCTACAACCAAAAATCTATTTACTATTACCTATCAACACAACAAAATCACGACTTAAATAGGTTAAATAGGAGCGATATAATTATTGCTAGCTAATTGCCAATTTAGGTAGGCACAATCAATATTAATTAGCAATTAGCAGTTTAACTAAAATTATCCTTACTATCTCCCCACTATGTAATTATTTAAACTTAGAAACCGCACTTTCAAAGCCGCTTTGCAAATCATTCCAAGCTTTTTCAAAGCCAACTTTCATATCTCCCCAAGCCTTCTCCGTTGACTTTTGAAGTTCCTCAAATTTACCTTGAACCCGATCGCGTTTACTAGATAATACTTCTATTTGGCTGTGGTAATCAATTGCAACGTCTGCTTTAGCTTGTCTTGCTTTAGCTTTCATTTCATCAATTTGAGCATTCAGCTTATCCAGTTGAGCTTTGATTTTAGCTTCGTAGGCTTGTTTTGTTTCTGGTTGATTGGTCATAATTAAAACTCCTAGTTATATTATTGAAAACCATTTTGGTAATCATGGTCAAATAGACTAATACTTTTACTTGCTAACTGTCAGAATATCTCAGTGAAATTCATACTTGAAATTCACCAGGTTAGTTAAATTTTTCTTCTCCGAGTATGAAATAACAGATATTATCTATTTTAGTTAAAATTTTAATCATTACTAAGCATTTTGTCAATTAGATCCGAAATGTGTTTTTTTTGCGATAAAATAAATCCGGCCAACTACTTAGTTGAGATTGGACAGTGCTACCCAGATAAACTCTAGATTTTTGTGGTTATGACCGCGAGTCAAGGAGTGTGAGAGGGTGAATGCAAGCCGCTGTAATTCATCTATGGGGTAAGTTCAACCCTTCACACAAATAACATTTTTGGTATTCCTAAACCTGTAAGGATAAGTTGTAGTGATAGATAAAAAGCCAAATTGCTCCAATAGACATAGGCGTGAAAAAGAATAGATTTTCCGGCAGTTGTAGACAACAAAATATTTACTCCAGAAGGCAAAAGGCAAGATATTTTGAGGAAAAATGCACGAAAAAAGATTTAATCAGTTGGGGAGTGCAAAAGAGTTAATGTAATACCAGTTCACTTAAAAAATGTCACAAATAGTTGGTAACTGATGAAGTGAAATAATAATCTGAAATTACTGTAAAATCGAGGTTTAAAGTCTCTGAAATATCACTTCTGACTTGGTGACTTTTGAGTTGGTGACTTTAGTGAAACGATATAACAAGCTCTGCTTAGAGTGGTTTTATAAAAGGCTTATATAATTTCTGGAGATGTGTAGTAGAATCGGCAAATAAATACACCGAAATTTCTCACAACTGCTACACAGATTATTATATATAGCAGTACATTCTTTGCTTAAGACAATAAATTTGAGTGGTTTGCTCCGCATTCCGGTAGGAAAAAGGAGCACCGGAACTGGGAGTAGGGAGTAGAGGAATGTCCGCGCCCTATTTGCGTAGTGCTATATATCCATCAAATCATATTTCAAGAGGAGAGATTATTTGCCAAGTTAATCAAACAAATCAAAAAAAAATCCATACTTTACTTTCTGAGACTAAAAAAAATTAGCTACAAAAATATCCTGAACGTAACCAAAATCCGCTAATATAAAAACTTCGGTAATATTCCACCTTGTTCAATGAACCAATGAAAACAGTAAAAGCACTAAAAAAAATCAGCATTTTCCAGACACTAATCCCAATAAAAAAAAATACTATCGACCAAAAATTTATTCGCCAAATTATCCAATCATCTAGTCTAGGATTGATGCTATTATTGGGAATAATTAGTACAATTTGTCCTACTGCTATGTCACAAAATAATGGGGAGGAAAATCAAATTGAACCAACCTCTAACGACACAAAACAATCCCTATTTATTGCCTATCCCTCAGCAAATCATAAAACTACTTCAGACCGAATTTTCTTAATTGGTACAGCTCCTCGAGAAGCAGAAGTTACTGTTAATGGAAAACCAATTAATGACCGTAGTCAATCAGGTCATTTTGCCCCCAGTTTTCCATTACAAATAGGGAAAAATATATTTACTTTGCGCCATCAAGACGAAGAAAAAATAATTACAGTAACACGCAACTCAGACCAACCACCTCTACCAGTGGGAATAAATTTTGGTAAAGATTCTCTTACCCCTACAGTAGATATTGCTAGAATGCCAGGGGAATTAATTTGTTTTCAGGCGATCGCTCCTCCGAAAGCCAATATTTCTGTATTATTATCTGAACAAACTATTCCCCTACTTTCCCAATCTCAAGTAGTAAATTTACCAGGAAATCTAGCAGTATTAACAGGAGATAATCAGCCACTTCCTTCTGCGGGTGAATACTATCAAGGTTGTGCTAAAGCAGAAAAACCAGGAGATTTAGGTCAACCTGAATTTCAACTGAGTCTAAGCGGTCAAACCATCACTCAAAAAGCACCAGGAAAAGTCACCATTCTTTCTCCCACTACATTTGAGGTAGCGGAAGTAACGGAAGAAGAAGGAGTTGCCAGAACCGGACCCAGTACAACCTATTCTCGGCTAACTCCCCTACCGAAAGGCACAAAAGCTTTAATTACAGGCAAAGAAGGAGACTATTTACGACTTGACTATGGGGGGTGGATAAAAGCTGATGAGACTAAGATATTTACAGATGCAGCTCCACCGCGCTCGGTGATTAGAAGTGCTATTGCTCGTCAAGTTCAAGGTGCAACAGAAATCAGATTTCCTTTGCAAGTACCCGTGCCAGTAACAGTCGAACAAGGCGATCGCTATTTGACTTTTACACTGCATAATACTACGGCTCAAACTGATACTATTCGTTTAGATGATGACCCTTTAATTGAGCGATTAGACTGGCAACCAATACTGACTTCAACAGTGCAAGGAGAGCAAGGAGTTCAATATAAATTCTATCTAAAAACCGACCAACAATGGGGTTATAAATTACAATATGTTGGTACAACTTTGCTATTAACTTTGCGACATCCTCCAGCAGTAAAAAGTGGAATTAGCTCTGCATATAAACCCCTAACTGGAATGAAAATTTTGATTGATGCCGGACATGGTAGTGAGAATGATTTAGGGGCAAGAGGTCCGACTGGTTATCCTGAAAAAAACGTGACATTAATTATGTCAAAGCTATTACAAGATGAGTTAATTCAAAGAGGTGCTTCTGTCTATATGACACGAAAAGCAGAAGAAGATTTATTTCCTAAAGACCGTGTAGAAATGATTAATAAGCAAGTGCCAGATTTAGCACTTTCAGTTCATTATAATGCTTTGCCTGATTATGGCGATGCGCTAAAAACTCAGGGAATAGGTACTTTTTGGTATCATCCTCAAGCCCATAGTTTGGCGGTATTTTTACATAATTATTTAGTGGAAAAATTAGACCGACCTTCATACGGGGTATTTTGGAATAATTTAGCATTAACTCGTCCGGCGATCGCTCCTTCTGTGTTATTGGAATTAGGGTTTATGATTAATCCCTATGAGTTTGAATGGATTATGAATTCTCAGGAACAACAGAAATTAGCAAAAGCATTAGCAGATGGAATTGTGGAATGGGTAAAAAGTTCTGAATAGATTAAAGGGGCGATTAGCTGTTAGCTAGAAAATTTATTCTAGTTAACAGCTACGCTGTTCTTGATAATCAGAACAAGCAAATACTAACAAGTTAATTTTGTTGTTACTAGGGTTGTTTTTTCAGATTCTCCATTGTCTGAATTCAAAAATTTATTAGTTTTAGCCTCGATTTGTTTGATAGGGTAAACCTCTCTTAAATAGAAGTCAAAGAAAATCAAATAAAAAAATAAGATTGCTAACCCAATAATCGAAGAACTAATTTCCAAACCAGCCTTTCCTCTTTTGACTTCACTATCAGAAATTTGCTGTTTTATTTTTACAGTATATTTAAACTGAAGATAGGAAAAAAACAAACCAGCTATCACTACAGAAATCACCATCAGAAAAATTATGACACTAGAAATAAACTGCCATTCATAAACTCTTCTGTTGAATTTTAGTTTCCAAAATTTATGTTTTTTTTTGCTTCTAGAGCTTCCATTCCTGTAGCTTCATCATTTTTCATTAAATCCGAATAATATTCATCAGCCTCGATTATAAATTCCTCTGACAAACTACCAAAATCAAATTTTGTCTCTCTTTGATTCTCAGTTTGCTCCTGAGTATAGGCACTGGTAGGGAGAAAAGTTAAAACTAAGAAAGCCAAAAATAATCCAGTAAATTTATAAAACGAACCATGAAAATATCGACCATTTGGTTTAGAGATTTTTAGCTTCACCATTGATGCGCTCCCAGACTTTATTCATGTAGATTAAATTTGCTCTTTGACATTTAGGTTGATAGATTTTGAATTCAATAAAATCATCAGGGGATAAAGACCCTTTAATTTTAGCTTCAATATCAGTCATCTCTAAAACTTCTGTTGGGGATAATATACAGTCAATATCTGTCCAATAATCATCGTCATAAATTGGTATATCTTGCTGAATTTCATCAGTGATGCGAATCTCACTAAGACCTATACTTTGTGCCATGACAGGAGTAATAGACATCTCCAGAAAACAGAGAGTAGGGAGTAGGGAGTAGGGAGTAGGGATTAGGGGAAAATAATTGATGATTTCTGTGCGATAATTGATTTTATTTTTTATTATTGGAGATGTCTAATAAACAAAAAACTCACAATCAATAAATCAAAAGCCAGAAAAATTAACAGCAAAAATCTTGAGTGGGAAATTAATAGTCTCATATAGCAATCCTAAATGATTTGTGAAAAATTTAGATGTATTTATTTTGTCTTCTACCTACCACCTAATACCTACCACCTACCACCACCAAAAATTGATAACTGAAATAGGATTGCTATAGCAGATAAAAATCCTCCCAATTTTAGCTAATCAAATCATAAAAGAGATTCCTAAAAACAACCCTAATTTGTAACATTTATTAGCAAACTATCCACACCAATTGATTGAAATTAAGAGCTATATATTCAGTTTTACTACTTGCCACTAAATATTATTAGGACTTATCTCTCTTCTGTCACTTTCGGAGAGGGCGATCGCCACAACTGTTACAGGGCTAAAACTTTACTAATTTGGAGATGATGTTTGATTTATTATGATAAAATAATGTAATGAATTATTGTATAGCAAGAGTTCCAGAATTTAGAAATCACAAAGTTTTTCCCAGACTGATAGAATAGAGTTATATCATGTTCGCTTAAATACTCATAATAAAAAATTGGCACTTTGTAGGTTTGGTGGAGGAAGCGATCTTCGCAGCTTATCCTCCGGATCAACTAAACAACCATAACTGTCTGTTAGGTTAAGCGGTAGCGAAACCCAACCTACAATATTATAACTAATTATCCGAACATGATATTACGCAAAGACACTATAAATAATAGTGGAGAAAAACTATAACGTTACAGATACATAGTTTTGCAAACTCAAAAAACCTAAGTTCTGATTATGTCAGGTTGAATCTTGTAAAATCCTATAGCTTACCGACTGACTACTATAACAGTTTGATCGCCAAGCCCCTACGCCCTATTTACTAATCTCACCATATGTAGCTCAACTATTTTAATAAGAAATATTTAGCACTACGCAATTTAACAAGAAGAATGTAAAATAAAAATAGGTCTTATTAGGAAGTAGGGAGTCGATTTCCGATTCCCCATTAGAATTCAGGTCTCCCCATTCCTGATGGCCTTTTCTCAAGCCCCTCTGTCTATTTTGCAAATTTGCGTGTTTACTTTCAGGAGTTAGAACATATGGTATATACATTATTCGATCCAACAGTAGATCCAGCAGAAGACTTAGTGAATGCGATCCTGGACCCGGTGGCAAACTTGACCGTTTTACCCACTACAATCACCTTTGAAGGCGGTATTAGTCAAACCTCATTCTACGATGGCACACTGGCTGGTTTAGGAATTGGTCCAGGCATCTTGCTCACTTCTGGTGATGGCTCCCCACCCGAACAAAACATTGAACCTAGTTATAGTGTTGAGCAATTGGGGAACTTTGATAGTGACCTTCAAGCTGTAGCGAACAGTGCTTTTCCTGGATCTGGTGAGGTTCTAGATGCAAATACTCTAGAGTTTTCCTTTACGGTTGACGATCCTAGCGTCAAGTCCATAGCCTTTGATTTTATTTTTGGTTCTGACGAATTCCCTGAGTTCTCCGACACCTCCTTTGTAGATGTAGCTGGGGTATTTGTTAATGGTAACAATTTTGCTTTGTTCAACAATGATCCTACTCAACCCTTAAGCGTTATCAGTAATAATCTGACATTGGGCAACTTCATTGATAATGCCAATAACATTGTTCCCATTGAATATGATGGAGTCAGCTCTTCCCTCACTACTTTTGTCCCGGTCGAAGAGGGAGAAAATATTATCAAGTTTGGCATTGGGGATACTGGCGATCGAATCTATGATTCAGGTCTGTTTATTGCCAACTTTACCACTAGCACTTTAGATATAGGCGACGGGGATGGTGGCGGTAGTGGTGTTTTGCTAGAGATACCTGGTACTAATGGTAACGATATTATAGTCAGCGATGACCTAGAAGCGGAGCTAGATGAGTTCTTTGATGGTGGTGCTGGAAATGATGATATCAATGCTGGTGCTGGAGACGACATCGTTGATGCTGGTGATGGTAATGATGTGGTTGATGCTGGTGATGGTAATGACTTTATTGCTCCAGGAGGAGGTAACGACCGACTCAATGGTAGCAGTGGTGATGACACGGTGAATGGTGGCGGTGGGGAAGATACTCTTGGTGGTGGTAACGGTAACGATGAACTAAATGGAGGTATTAGTAACGACAGAGTATTTGGAGGAGCTAATAACGACCTGTTGATAGGCCGCACCGGTAACGATATTTTGTTAGGGGGACCCGGTGACGATATTCTTGAAGGAGGTATTGGTCGCGATCGCCTCAACGGTGGCCCAGGAAACGACCAACTCACAGGTGGTGGTAGTATTGACCGCTTTATTTTTAACAGTAATCAGCCATTTCAATCACAGGATTTAGGTATAGACGAAATTACTGATTTTTCCCAAACACCAGGAGATATTATTCTCTTAGACCTCACAACTTTCACAGCGATCGACAGCGATGCGGGAGATGGGTTTAGCATTGCTGAGGAGTTTGCTACAGTTACTGACGACCAAGCTGCAGCAACGGTTGATGCAGTTATTGTCTATAATAGTCAAAATGGTAATTTATTCTATAATCCTAATGGTAGCGGAGCTGGTTTCGGTAGTGGTGGTCAATTTGCAACTTTGACAAATACTCCATCGTTAGAGGCAGAAGATTTCTTCCTCAGAAATTAGCATTGCTGTTGAGACTTGTTTGTGCCAGCCACATTCCACAGGTTGACATTGGTGGTTGAGGATTTGATTTAACTTCCCTGGCGGGAAGTCCCGCGTTGTCGCGCTAGCGCAACGCCGTATGGGAAAGCCAGTCTTATTTATCGGGTTGATCCTGCATTCTTGTGCTATAAGAAAAAAACAGGGGGAGGAGATCACCTGGTGTATAAACTGCGACTCAAATATCGAGTTGAAGAATCCCGCGGTGTCGCGCCATGCGTACCGTCGGGAGTATGTCAAGTAGTTATAATGCTTCTGCTGTAAGCATTAACTATTAGATATCTGGTGAAAATTAAATATTCCTTTTCTAAAACCCTTGTAGAGACGTTCCATGGAATATCTCTACATTGTTTTTCGGGTAATCCTGCATAGTAATGGTAATATCATGTCCAGATAATTAGGGTTTGCTGAAAAAGTCTTTTGGTGAGGGTAGGAGTCACCGAGTCAGTAGGGGCAATTTCTCCGAATACTGCGCAAACATGGAAAGTGCAGTAGGCGTAGGGTGGGTTAGGCGGCAATACATATGCTTACTCACCAAACTCTTAATTGTCCGCCGTAACCCACCGAACATACCGAATATTAAGCACTAAGCGCTTTCTTAATCTTTGCTTGTGCATTCACTCTCTTAAGGTGGATTGTAACAAAAACATTAAGTATTTTTAGTTTTCTTCATCTAGAGTTAATTTTGGGATAGTCCCAAAAATGAAGTGCGCAATGTGAGATGGAATCAAATTTAGGAAAAATAATTTGTTCGTGTCATCTCAATTACATCAGCATCTTGCCCTAACTATGCACGAAATATATCGTCAATAAGAGCAAAATTCACAATAAACTTAGGAAAATATCAAGGAGACATTTTTTATTAAAATTAATTAATAACACTTGATATCAACTATTTTTGAAAGAGCATAAAATGAAGTTAGCAAATAAAAGATGGAAAATAATTGGCTTATTCTACTTTTTCCTGATTATTTTAATTATCAGTTTAGCTAATTCAGGAAAATTACCCACTCAGCTATTATCAAAAATTCCGCACTATGATATTATCGGACATTTTGTTTTATATGGTATAGCTGCTTTCTTAATTCATCGTGCTTTTCAAAGAAAGATGGTTAATATTTTTAATTATCAAATTTATCTGGGGATTTTACTATTTAGCATATTCACTGTTGCTGAAGAATTTATACAACAACTTATCCCGAATCGAA
>JBARXI010000398.1:0-24784 GCA_049647275.1 Microcoleaceae cyanobacterium | reverse complement strand
ACAGCCTGTCAAGTCGATCTGTCGGGGGTCTATGACCTAGACAAGTGGCGTGGGGCAGGAAGACCCAATCGTGAGGTTGGGAAGCCCGCGGTGTACCCATAGGGTCAGCGTCGGGAGGATGTCACTTAGGTTAATTAGGAGGTAACTCCAAAGGAACTTGACCCAAGAAACCCTTGCGAAAATCATCCAAAATTCGTCTAGCAGTACGCTCAACATCTCCTTGATAAAGCAGCTCTGCCAACTTATGTAAATAGCCTTCACCTGTATAACTAGTCAGTTCTAATTCATAACGAGACTGAAAACAAAAAGCAAACGAAAAACCATTACCATCCGTTTCAAGAGACATCAACAAATCAATCATACTAGCAACAACTCGTTGATTATCATAACCTGCATTACCAATATCTTCACAAATAGCCAACTTAATCGCATTTTCTTGGTTTTTAATCCTACTAGGAATCACCCCAGGAGCATCCAATAACTCAATTTCATCAGAAATCCGTACCCATCTTAACTGCTTAGTCACACCAGCACGCCTAGCACTCTCAACAACCTTCCTATTCAACAACCTATTAATCAAAGCAGACTTTCCCACATTAGGAAAACCAATAACCACAGCACGAACAGGTCGAGGTAACATCCCGCGATCGCGCCGTCTGTGATTAAGAGCATTACCAGCTTCCCGCGTCGCCTTGGCCAGACCCTTCACCCCATCACCCAACTTAGAATTAGTAAAATAAGGTACTTCCCCCTCAGCTTCAAACCATTCCTGCCATTTTTTCATCACCTCCGAAGGAATCATATCCATCCGATTTAATACCAAAATCCGAGCTTTACCACCCACCCACTCAGACATCTGAGGATGGTGAGTAGCCAGTGGGATACGAGCATCTCGAACTTCGAGAATCACATCAACCCGTTTGAGTTGTTCCTTAAGATTTCGTTCGGCCTTCGCAATATGGCCCGGATACCATTGAATAGTCATATGGATAAGTCAACCGCTTTGCGGAAGTCAAAAGTTGAAAAAGACAGGAGACAGAAGGTAGAAGGGAATATTCCTATGAGAATTCCACCTCTACCATTGAATCTTTAGCCTTTCCTAATATGGGGCGGGATTTGAGATATTTAGATTAGACATCTCCAATAATAAAAAATAAAATCAATTATCATACAGAAATAATCAATTATTTCCCCCTACTCCCTACTCCCTACTCCCTACTCCCTCTTTTCTGGAGATGTCTATTGAAAAAGTATATTGAACAAACATCGCCATCATAGCTTGAGGCCATCAATTCCCCGCCCTTTATAGCAACAGCTTAACAGGAGACCCCGTAAGAAAAATAGGAACTGAACAGGTATTACACCACGGCACCTCACATCACAACACCAAGCTCTAAGGCACCACCAAAATAGGACAAGGAGAAAGATTAATAATTCGGTTACTCACACTATCAGTAGTTCCTTCTTCAGTTAAACCTGTACCTCGGCAACCAATCACAATTAGATCGGCATTAATATCATCTGCCACATCACAGATAGTAAAAGCCGGGTGGCCTTCACGTTGAATAATTTCGGCCTCAATACCCTGCTGGGCGAACATAGATTTGGCCTCATCTAACAGTTGAGTGACTGTATCTGAAGAAGTCATTTCTGGGTGGAAAGGCTCTTGGCCTTCTTCAACTTTTTCCACAACTGACATTACCACCAGGCGAGCCTGATATGTTTTGACAATATTGATAACTTTCTCCGCAGCTTCATGAGCTTCTCGGCTACGATCTACAGGAAATAAAACTGTTTTAAACATAGAAGTATATTCGGGGCACGGACTCCGATAAAATGTTTACCGTGAACTAATTTGTTTAACCTAATTTTATCCGTCTTTGGGCAAATAAAACTCAATTGATGGACATTAAATAAAACAAAAGGACAAATATTTAGGAGATTCATCCTGTGACAAAAAAAACTGTAGCAAATTTATCCGCATCTGACTTATCGGGCAAAAAGGTACTAGTGCGGGCCGACTTCAACGTTCCCCTTGATAATGGCAAAATTACGGACGATACCCGGATTCGTGCTGCTCTACCCACTATTCAGGATTTAAGCTCTAAAGGTGCTAAGGTAATTCTCTCCAGCCACTTTGGACGCCCAAAAGGTCAGGTAAATGAGAAAATGCGTTTGACTCCAGTGGCAGCCAGGTTGTCTGAGTTATTGGGCAAGGAAGTTAAGAAAACTGATGACTGCATTGGTGATGAAGTTGCTTCTGCAGTGGCCAGTATGCAAAATGGCGATGTACTGTTGCTGGAAAATGTCCGCTTCCATGCTGAAGAGGAGAAAAATGACCCAGAATTTGCTAAGAAGTTAGCTTCTGTGGCAGATTTGTATGTGAATGATGCTTTCGGAACTGCTCACCGCGCTCATGCTTCTACTGAGGGTGTGACAAAATATCTTAGCCCTTCTGTGGCTGGTTATTTAATTGAGAAGGAGCTGAAGTTCCTTCAAGGAGCGATTGAAAGTCCGCAAAAACCCTTGGCAGCTATTATTGGTGGGTCTAAGGTTTCTAGTAAAATTGGTGTAATTGATGCTTTGTTGGATAAGTGCGACAAGCTGCTATTAGGTGGTGGGATGATTTTCACTTTCTACAAGGCTCGTGGTTTGAGTGTAGGTAAGTCTCTGGTTGAAGACGATAAGTTGGAGCTGGCTAAATCTCTGGAAGCTAAGGCAAAAGAGAAAGGTGTGGAGATGTTATTACCCACTGATGTAATTGTGGCTGATAAGTTTGACGCAGAGGCTAATACTCAAACTGTGAGTGTTGAGGCTATTCCTGATGGTTGGATGGGTTTGGATATCGGTCCTGATGCTGTGAAGGTTTTCCAAGATGCTTTGGGCGATTGCAAAACTGTGATTTGGAATGGTCCGATGGGTGTGTTTGAAATGGAGAAGTTTGCAAAGGGTACTGAAGGAATTGCTCGCACTCTTGCTGACAAGAAAGACTCTATTACTATTATTGGTGGTGGTGATTCTGTTGCGGCTGTGGAGCAGTTAAATTTGGGCGAGCAAATGAGTCACATTTCGACTGGTGGTGGCGCTAGTTTGGAATTGTTGGAAGGTAAGGAGTTACCTGGTATTGTTGCTTTAGATGATGCTTAAATCTGTTTAATTTTTAAAGGAAAGTGCTTCTCTGTTTTGAGCGATCGAATGGAGAGGCACTTTTTTGTATAGGGGAACAAAAAAGTTAATTTTTATAGCAGTTGAAGCACAATACAATATCGTATGCAGCCATTAATTCCAGATATTTTTTCCCCGTTCCCTGTTCTCTAAAAGCGGTAAGATTTTTATACACAAATAAAATAGGATTGCTATACTAATAATTAAATTTGTAAAATAGTAAAGGTATATCAAAAGAAGGGGAACTGATTCACTATTGATCGCTGCTCCAAAAATCTGATTACATTCAAAAAAATCTTAATTATGGCAAAAACTTTGAAAGATAGGATACAAAAAACTGGTATTCAAAATTTGTTCTATATTACTCATATCAACAATATTGTATCTATTTTAGAAAAAGGTATTCTCTCTCACGAATCAGTAGAAAATAATCAACTTAAACCCATCACTATTTACAATTCTCAAATAGTAGATAATCGCTCTAGAAGGATAGTATGTGAAGGTAAATCATTGTGGAAGTTTGCTAATCTTTACTTTCAACCCCGGAATGCAATGCTTTACTCAATCATTAAAAACTGTCCAATTTATGAAATTGTGATTATTTCTATAAAGCCAGATATTTTGCATGAACAAAATATTTGGATTGCCACAGGTAATGCTGCTCATAATGATTCAGAAATTATTCCGATTGATGAAGCCGTGAAAATTTTAGGGCAAATCAAAAAAGAAACGAATAAAGAATGGTGGAGTAATGAAGATGGTTCTAAAAGAAAAATCATGGCTGAGTGTTTAGTTCCAGATAAAATTCTTCCTAGCTATATTCAAACAATCTATGTACCGTGTGAAAAAGCAAATGAATATTTAAGAAAAACTCTTAAAGCTACTAACTATAACAAAGTTTCTATCGTAGTAGAGCCTAACAAATTTTTCCAGCCAGAGTGGATTCAAAGATTAACTGAAAAAATGTCTTTAGTTCGTGGGGATATGTTTTTTTCAAATATGCAAACTTTAACTGTTAGTGTTAATTGTGTTGGTGTAATGGGAAAAGGACTAGCATCAACAGCAAAATATAGATTTCCAGATGTTTATGTAAGATATCAACAAGTTTGTAAAAACAAAAATTTACAAATAGGAAAACCTTATTTATATAAGAGAGAATCATCTTTAGAAGAACAACTAGGGGATTATACATTTTGGCATCCTCAAGATGTTATGGATAATGATAAAAAATGGTTTCTATTGTTTCCCACAAAAAATCATTGGAAAAATAATTCTAAAATTGAAGATATAAAAAATGGATTAGAATGGCTTATTAATAACTATAGGAAAGAGGGGATAAAATCTTTAGCTATTCCCGCTCTTGGATGTGGATTAGGTGGTTTAGACTGGCAAGATGTTGGACCTCTGATGTGTAAATATTTGAACTCTATGGAAATTACTGTAGCTATATATTTACCAGCAGAAAGAAAACTTGATGAATACTTAACATCGAAAAAGTTTTTACTTAGTCAAGTTGTGGATTTTTAATAAAAATTGAACTGAGATTAAATAAAATTAAGGCGCTTATAAAATATATAAATTGAGACACTAAATTATGGAATTAGTATTAAAGCTGGCATCAAATCTACAAATGACAGAAAATGACTTTTTTGAGTTTTGTAAAATCAACTGAGATATCCGTATCGAACGTAGTAAAACAGGAGAATTAATCATTAATCATTAATCATTATGCCTCCCACTGATTCAGAAACAGACAATCGCAATAATATACTTTTTCAATTGAATCTGTGGGCAAAGAAAAATAAAATAGGAATTTGCTTTGATTCTAGTACCGGATTTACCCTGCCTTCCTACAGCAAAAATATTCCTATAAAATAAAACCCATTGACTCTAACCCTTGCCTGATTCGCTTTGCTTCTGTAGGGTTATATTTTTCATGCAAACTAATAGCTTTCCCGAAAGCCTCTAAACTCTCTTTTACTTGACCAACTTTCAACAATACAACTCCAAAATTTTGATAAGCTTCTGCATAATCAGGATTTAGTTCAATTGCTTTTTGATAAGAAGCGATCGCCTCGGTAAACCAACCCATTTCTTTTAATACCATTCCTCGGTTATAGTGACCTACTGCAAAATTAGGGTCTATCTGTAAAGCAATTTCATAGTTAATTTTTGCATCCTGTAAATTTCCTGCTTCTTTGAGCAAACTACCCAAATTATTATATGCACCTAACTTTAATTTAGGCACAATATTTAACTCTGTTGCTATTTGATAATGACTCTTTGCCATTTCTGTTTCTTGCTTTTGTCGATAGGCAATACCTAAGTGGTAATGTAGCTCATACAAAATTGTCTTATCTACCTGCGGGTCTTGTAAACCTCGAAATAGCAATTCCATGCCTTTGTTTTTTTCGCCAATTTCTAGATACAAAGCACCTAACTTACTACAAACATAAGCATCATTAGGATGGTTGCTCAGAAAACTTTCCATCGCTGCTTTGGCTTTTTGCACTTTATTTTTAGATGCAATCTCTCCCTTTTGATAACCTTCATGCAAAACAGCTATTTTTGGTAACGAAGCTATTTGCCAGTGAGATTCTTTTGCCAAAATCTCAGAGATACTATCATCTACTAGAGCATGATAAGGTCGATAAAATTTAATATCTGGATGATTTCTAAATAGACGAGAAACTAAAGAATATGGAGATTGTTGTGCTCCTATTTCTTCCCTAATTAAATTAATTAAAATGTGGCGATCGCTCTTTATTGCTTCTTGAATATGTGGAGCTATTTCTGCTGAGAGATATTCATCAGCATCTAATACTAAAATCCAGTCTCCTGTAACGTATTTCAAAGACTCATTTCTTGCTGCTGCAAAATCATTGCACCATTCAAAATAATGTACTTTTGCCCCAAACTCTTGAGCTATTGCTGGTGTACGGTCAGTTGACCCTGTATCTAATACCACCATTTCATCAACTACATTTTTCACACTTGCCAAACATCGTGGCAAGTTTTTTTCCTCATTTTTAACAATAATGCAAAAACTTAATTTCATGTTAGGAAATAGGGAATAGAAAATATCGGAGCCGGAAAGATTGTTTTTCTGATTGTTAGTCAAGTCGATTAAATATTTTACCATTATTCCTAGATTAAGTAGACATAGGAATAAAGGATAAAAGTTTCCGATTTTTCCTGCTTAGGGAAGAGGGAGTACCGGAGCAGGAAAGATTGTTTTTCTGATTTTTAGGTAAGATGGTTTAATATTTTACCATTATTCCTAGATTAAGTAAGCATAGGGATAAAGAATAAAAGTTTCCGATTCTTTCTGCTTAGGGAAGAGGGAGTACCGGAGCAGGAAAGATTGTTTTTCTAATTGTTAGGTAAGATTGTTTAATATTTTACCATTATTCCTAGATTAAGTAAGCATAGGGATAAAGAATAAAAGTTTCCGATTCTTTCTGCTTAGGGAAGAGGGAACACCGGAACTAGAAAGATTGTTTTTCTGATTGTTAGGTAAGATGGTTTAATATTTTACCATTATTACTTTAGCGAAATTAAATAGGTTTTCAACAAATGTTAGTCTGAGAAATTATATCTAAAACTTAGCAAAATTTCCCTTTATATACCTTTACTATTCATGCCCTATTTCCTATTTGAGGATATCTATATAATATTGCAATATTGCAGGTTGAGGAGGTACAGATTATCCAATCATCATTTTTAGCGGTAAATATTGTAATATACCGATATACCTCATGCTTCTTGAAAATGTCTATAAGTGTGGAATAGAAAATTGCAGAAAAACTTAAAACTTTTTCTGTTTATTTGAGGTTGTTTACAAATGATTTAGACTGACTATAGCAACCCTAAATCATTTGTAAAAAAATTAAAAAATCAATAAAAACTCGGAAACTCTTACTCCTGTTACCTTTTTGCAAGATATTTTGTTCACAATCTATTTAGTTAGTAGGATTTGCTAAGTAGGTAGGTGTAATTAAATGTAAAATTTCCAAAGTGAGTCGGAACGACATTTGCTCCGCAAACGTTCCTCGCAATGACAAAGCATATGATATTTCTTTCTGTCCATCTACTTATATAAATCTCTAAAAACTGCCTAAGCATTCAGCTATCAGGTATTGTTTTTGGAATAGGAAAAAACCATTGAAAAATTAGCGATAATTACATTTTTCCATGGGCGAATCCATTGTTGAAAAGTAGAGAGAGATAAAATAGATACTTACTTAATTCATTTTTATTGTTGTTCGCGCAGCATGACCTAGGAAGAGCTTGACCCCTAATTGCTGGAAAGGGAAGCTCCTGTGGAAGAGGCAACATGACCTTTGCGCAGCATTCAAAAGAAAAGGAAAGGAAACGCTTACAAAACTAATAAAGAACCCCATTCTCACTATATTTTTGAATGAGGTTTATTCAAATATTTCCGATACACGCTATAACGCTAATTAATTACTTAGGCATAATGACTGTATCAATTACATGAATTATACCATTACTTGCAGGTACATCTGCCTTCAACACATTAGCATCTCCCACCATTACACCTGCATCAGAAACTTCAACATTTACTTCGCTACCTTCTACAGTTTTTACCATTCCAGATTCGAGGTCTCCAGACATTACCTTACCAGGAACTACATGATAAGTTAAGATTTTGATTAACTTATCTTTGTTTTCTGGCATCAATAACTCTTCTAATGTTCCTTCTGGTAAAGCTGCAAATGCTTCGTCAGTGGGTGCGAATACTGTAAATGGGCCTTCTCCTTGGAGTGTTTCTACCAAGCCAGCCGCTTTTAGTGCAGCAGCCAAAGTATTGAATTGACCTGCCTCTGCTGCAGTTGCCACAATATCTTTCGACTGAGCAATTTGTATGGGTTGGTTAACCACTGGCTGAGTAGAAGATTTTTGATAAAAGTTAGCTACTGCGGGTAAACCGAAGAAGGCACTAGTACCTACTAATCCTAGAATAGCGATCGCTTTTTTCACCATACTTATATTTTGGGTATTCATACTGATTTATCGTTCCTTTTTGTTAAAAAGTGTAAACTTAATTTTATACATCGTAACAAAATTTGAAGAAATGTCAAGATAAATATATAAATACTCAAAGTTAATTTTTCAATTTTTAATTTCTTCCGAGAGAATCCGGAGATACTTGCTCAAACCCATAACTCAAAACTTCAATGACCGAGCCTTCCTGTGGTAAGTCAGCTTTTGTAATTGAAATCGTATCCTGATTCACAACTCTGACCGGGGTTTCCTCCATCACACTGAGAAAATCTTCCAGAGGGGCAATTTCACAATTAGCTTCATCAGCAGCTTCAGTTTTGTAGTGAGTGGGAATCACAATTCTAGGTTTTAAAACTTTCAAAGCTTGTTTGGCCTCAAAGGGAGTATAAGCCTTTGGCCCTCCGCCTACAGGAATCAGTAGCAAATCTGGACGACCAATTAAGATGCGCTCTTCAATACCAATTGGGCCAGCCATCCCTCCTAAATGTAAAATCTTAATTCCTGCCTGCTGCCATAACCAAGCGACATTAGTTCCGAAGCGACGTCCGCCTTCTCGGTCTTTAGTAGTACGAATTCCTTGGATTTGTCTATTATCAACTTGATAAACTCCCGGTTCATACAATAACATTGGTGGTGGATTAGCGGTGAATCCTTCTACCACACCTTCGTCGAGCAATCTACTGCTAATCAGGATTAAATCTGTATCGACTTTGGGGTCGCGATATCCTGCGGTACAACCTATTTGGCGAAAGGGATTTACTAATACTTTGCTACCCCCGCCTTCAAATAGAAAGCAAGTGTGCCCCAACCATCTGACAGTTAAAGATTCTGTTGTCTGAGCTTGAGAATGGTGAAATTTAGATGCTAAACCAGTTCCCATTAAAGCTAATAAACTTGTCTGTGCATAACGTATAAATTTTCGCCTTTTCATCTTGAATTTGTTACTCTATTTTGTTAGACTAATTTTCCTTATTAACAGTTTATAACAATTAGTGCCTTAACTATCAACTTTTTGATTTTTGTCTGAAGGTCTCGCTATCATTATAATTTCATCAAATATTACTATCATCAGGGAACGGGGAAATGTATTAACAAATAAATAATTAATTTTAAATATATATAACTTATGCAATTTAAAAGAATAGGCTATTCCAGAGTATTTATAACAAAATAATAAAAAATCACCTGGAAAAATTTTGCATGGTAATAGTTATAAGATTATAGAAATACAGTGTTGAGAAGAATCCAGTTTTTTGGTGAATTTATCGGTATCAAAATTTAAACTAAAGTTACTAAAACTAAAGCAAAATCCGAGACATTTTTACCAGGTAAGCTTAGTCTATTTAATATTTATAATCTATCTAACCACAACAAATCTAAGACTAAACGTAAATTTTAAAAGAAATCTGGAGGCAATGATTATGAGTAAGTAGGTTGATTTTAATTATTTATATTTTAGAGGAAAATAGTTTATTGTTGGCTGTTTTCCTCTCAGCCTTAAATCACAAATTATAACGGGAGTCCCCAACAGCTATTTGAAGATGGATTTTAGTATAGTCATTGCCACATATAATGGTGCTCAACGTTTACCAAAAGTCTTAGAGCTACTCAAAACTCAGGTATTGACACAGAAGATACAGTGGGAAATATTGGTTATAGACAATAATAGCCAGGATAACACGGCTCAAGTAGTATCTAACTACGCTCAAAAATGGCACGAAGGTAGCCAGTTACGATATATATTTGAACCTAAACAGGGTGCAGCTTATGCAAGATGTCGGGGAGTCAAAGAAGCTAAAACTACCAGTCTAATTGGATTTTTAGATGATGATAATCTACCCCCAGCAAATTGGGTGACCGAGGCTTATACCTTTGGACGCGATCGCCCTGAAGTTGGAGCTTATGGTGGTATTATCCATGCTAAATTAGATACTCCCAGACCACCATATTTCAATCAAGTCAAGGGCTATTTAACAATTTACAACAGGGGTGGCCAAGCTTTTCAATACAAGCGTGATGCTAAACCACGTCGAATTCCTCCTGCACCGGGAGCGGTCATCCGCAAGGAAGTATGGCAACAGACAATACCCTCACCAGAGAAATTATTAATTGGGGGTAGGGATGCTAAGACAATGGCAGCAGGAGAAGATGCAGAAATGATGTTTTATATTCAGAATAGTGACTGGGAAGTTTGGCACAACCCGAAAATGGAAGTTTGGCATCATATTCCTCCCTATCGTTTAGAGAAATCTTATTTGCTGAAGTTAGCAAGAGGGTATGGTTTGTCTAATTATTTGACTCGTTTAGCGAGATATAAGCCTTGGCAACGTCCTCTAATTAGATTAATTACACCGCTTTATACTATTCGGGATAGTGTGAAGCTTTTGAAATATTATTGGCAATATAAAAATATTCTGGAGGATGATTTTGGTAAAGCTTGCGAACTAGAGGTGAAAATAGGTCAATTTTACAGTCCATATCTCTGGCTATATTCATTTTTATATAGTCATTGATATGACTTCTTGATTCCAGTCATTTTGTTAATTAAGCAAATTATTATGAGAGAAAAAATCTGTGGTTGTTGAAAAATAAATATTCACTAATGAACCTAATGGTTGGGTCGATATTCCCTCAACTAATTAACATAGCTAGACCTTGTTTAAAAATATTAGAAATGGATTACTGTCATTTTTATTCAAAACCATTCAATGCAGGTATTGACAAGAAACGAAAACCAATTTCTTGGTTTACTTACCAGGCACTTGAGTACATTAAACAACTAGAATTATCCGAAAAAATACTTTTTGAATATAGTTGTAGAAATGCGATTTGATTTGTTGGTAAACAATTTTAAAAAGGCGAAAAGTGTCGAATTTAATGAAAAATAGTATAAAAAAATGAGCGAAATTTTAGAGCTAAACTGAGTTAAGGTTGTGCAAAGATCCTATAAAATTTGTAAACTCCATATCTAGTTATTATCAAAAACATTTTAATATTATGATTGATAGTACTAAGTAGCTAGGCACGAATAAACCTAACTATATTATATAACTAAATATAAATTTTCCTACCTTACTTAAAAGATATGATTGCTCTGTAGAAGCAGTTAAAAAATTGGATAGTCCTAAAGATGTAATACCATGTCCGGTTGAACATTTATAAATAAGCACAGAGGAGTCAGGAGTCAGGAGGAAAGAAAGAAGAAGAAGGAAGAAAGAAGAAGGAAGAAGGAAGTTTTTTATCACGCTATTAACCGGACATGATGTAAGGATATGGTCTGGTAGAATCTTTTTATTGTCAGGAGGTAAGCTTATTAATCATTACTTGTTTAACACTACCAACAATTGAACCATCGTGGATTAATTATTCTGGATGATTCAAATTGGTATGTGAACACTAAATTTTTGCGGGAATCTGATTTAATTCAAGTGGATATGTCTGGATTTATTCTTATTGGTTGGGAAATTCAAGTTAGTTCTTTCTTTTTTCATCCATAGTTTAATTTTCCACCTAAACATACTAACTAGAAAAGATTATTGGTACGATGGAAAAACCTTTTAAGGGTGGAGATAGCCTTGTAGAAAACTGATACAAAGCTGCAAAATGAATAAATATTTTTTCAAGATGCTAAAAATTGGAGTGATAGACAATTAAATATCTAGCTTAATCGTCAAGTTTACCAACAAAATATTGTCAGATAAAAGGTAAAAAAAAAAGAATGCGGATAGCTTACGTTACCACTTATGATGTCTTTGATAATTCCCAATGATCTCAACAATATACAGGTTTATTTACAGCAGGTCGTTACATATCCCAAGCATTAAAAGCTCAGTCTGTTAGCTTAGAATATCTCGGACCTTTGCCGAAAAAAAAAATTCCCTATTACTAGAATCAAATGGTTGTTTTATCGAAAATTTTTTCAGCAAGATTATTATAGTTGGGCAGAACCTTTTGTACTCAAAAATTATGCTAATCAAATTTCACAAAAATTATCAAATATTGATGTAGATGTCATATTAACCCCAGAAAATGTTGTTCCTATTGCTTATCTGAAAGCCAAACAACCAATTGTGCTTTATACTGATGCAACTATCGCTTCATTAATTAATTTTTATCCTTATCTAAATAATTTATGTCAGGAGACATTAAAGCAAATCTATGACATGGAAAAAAAAGCTCTAGACAATTGTGAGTTAGCCATTTATACCTCAGAATGGGCAGCACAAACAGCTATTGATATATACAAAATTAATTCTGCTAAAGTCAAAGTAATTCCTTGGGGGCCAAACTTAGATTGTGACAGAACGAAGGATGATATTAACCAAATTGTAGAATCAAGACTTCCTTCACCTTGTAAATTATTATTTATGGGATTTGAATGGAGTATAAAAGGAGGAGATATTGCAACAGAAGTAGCTAAAGAATTAAATGCTAAAGGTTTAAATACAGAACTTATTGTAGTAGGAGCGAACCCTCCAAACAGCGAATCGTTACCTGATTTTGTTAAGGCGATCGGAAAAATTGATAAATTTAACCAAGCAGGAAAAGAAAAGTTTAATCAAATATTATCAGATTCCCATTTTCTGATTCTGCCGACAAAAGCTGAAACTTTTGGTCATGTATTTTGCGAGGCAAATTCTTTTGGAGTTCCTTGTTTGACTTCAGATATTGGCGGTATACCAACAGTTATTAAGGATGGATTAAATGGCAAAAAATTCTCTCTGACGGCTGAAATATCTGAGTATTGTCAATACATTACTTCTGTAATGAATAATTATCAAGAATACAAAAAATTAGCCTTGTCATCTTTCGGGGAATATGAATCTAGATTAAATTGGGTGACTGCGGCTCAGACTCTCCAAACAATCTTAAAAAGAATTACAAAATAAAAATATAGCGGTTCTTATCCTTTATGAAGTACAGTGTTTTTTCTATTCCTTATTTCTTATTCCCTATTCCCTGTTGCCAAAAATCTAAAACTTCTGTATCTCACCAATGTGAGAAATGCTATATCTCAAGTAATAATTTTGGAGTTGAATACTACCAGCACCGAAAACTGAACACAAAAAAAATACCCAGCTACAAATATATTATTTAGATGACGTTATGAATAGTATCGAAAAAATCAAATTTATTTCTGTAATAGTTCCAGTTTATAACAACATTAAACCTCTAGAAACTTGCTTGGATTCTTTACAAAATCAGACACATCCAAAAGATTTTTATGAAGTTATTGTAGTAGATAATGCCTCAGAAGAAAATATTGGAAGTATAGCAAATAAATTCTCTCAAGTAACCCTTACTTACGAAAGCAAGCCAGGGTCTTATGCAGCAAGAAATAAAGGAATTTTGATTGCCAAAGGAGAAATAATGGCTTTTACAGATTCTGACTGCATTCCTGCAGAAAATTGGATTGAAAAGGGACTGGAAAAACTGCTACAAGTTCCTAACTGTGGTTTAGTGGCAGGCAAAATTGAATTGTTTTTCCAGATACCAGACCAACCAACAGCTATAGAATTTTATGATGCTATTACTTATCTGGATCAGAAGCAGCACGTTAATCGGAGTAAGTTCGGCGCCACAGCAAATATGTTTACATTTGCTAGTAGATTTAAAAGCGTCGGATTATTTAATGATGAACTAAAATCTGGAGGTGATATGGAATGGGGTAGGCGAGTATCATCCCAAGGCTATGAAATAATTTATGCTGAGGAAGCCTACATAAAACATCCAGCTAGGTCTTCCCTAGGACAATTATATAAAACTCGTACTCGTATTGTGGGAGGACATTATACTCTGGGAAAGGATTACATAGACTCTGACATTCAAGAAAAAGAGGGGCAGAATTTAGTCAAAGAAATCTTACAACGGCTAAAGCCACCAGTAAAGTATCTGCGTTGGCGGTTGTCTGACCAAAGATTGAAAGGGAATAAACAAAAGCTGCTATTTATTGTGGTGACAATTTTTATAGATTATGCGATCGCTTGGGAGTTGCTCCGATTGGGAATGGGTGGGAAGCCGAAAAAAGACTAATATCATGTTCCGATAATTAGTTATTATCAGGTAGGTTAAGCAGGTCAGCATGAAAATTTGTCGTTTTTCATATTACTTACTCAACTGAGGCGCAGCTCAACAAAAATACAGCAGTTTCCAACTTGATGAAGTACATATATTTATGATTTTAGGAAGTGGGGAGTGTGGGGAGTGTCGGAAGTGTGGGGAGTGTCGGAAGTGTGGGGAGTTGTCGGAAGTGTGGGAAGTGTGGGAAGTAGGCGACACTGTACCACATTAACCTGCAATCTGCTGTATGTGTCTGTTGGGTTTCTAATTTTTTAATTAGGGTTCGTATCGCAGTAGAGCCATTAGAGTAGTAACGTCAGAAAATTTTGGGAATTTAGCTAGCAATGCTCTACCTACCTGAGATGGAAGAAGGGTAACACTTCCTACCTTAAATAAAACCTTCCAAATGATTCGTCTGCGCAGCAAAACAGGGTCATTTCTAACAGCATTGACAAGAAATCGTGAGGCGCTCAGGGCTTTACGCCTTTCTGGATAAGCCATAAGAGCTTTATAAGTTAGATATTTGTAAAAGTTACCAAAGCTATGAGGTTTCAGATATTTCAAAGACTCTGGAGCTTCCTGAAAAGCAGCTTTGATGACTCGCAAACCAGCAAATTCAAGCTTCAAGACATTAGAAGATAGAGATACTGTGGAAACGCGATAAAAAAGTTGGACGCGCGGTACAGCAACAAAAGAATAATGGGCTGCTAGGCGTAAATATAAGTCTCTATCCTGCATGGCAAGCACCGACTCGTCAAAGCCACCCACTTTAGTGAAGGCATCTCTGCCGATCAAGGGGTTGGAACCATTTTCCAAAATATTCGTTAGCAAAAGTCGAGCGTAAATATTGCCATTGGCCGAAAAGTGACCGCCTTCACGCAGAAATTGACTAGACTCATCAATGCGATCGCACCAACTATAAGCAACAGCAGCCTGGGGATTTTCTTGTAGCGCTTTTAACTGAGCCTCTAGTTTATCTGGTGTCCATAAATCATCTGCATCTAAAAAGGCAATATATTCCCCAGAAGCATGAGAAAAGCCACGGTTACGGGTAGGGTTAGAGCCTGCATTGGGGTAAGAGAAAATTTTAAGCCTGGGGTCTTCTATCGTTGAGAGAATATCCAGAGTAGAGTCTGTAGAGCCATCATTAACTACAATTAACTCAAAATCTGTAAAAGTTTGCTTTAATACTGATTCAACTGTCTCACGAATAGTTTTTTCGCTATTGTAAGCTGGAATTATCACAGAAATTAGTGGCATATTAATTCAAGCTCCTTTGAGAATTCCTGTGTGGGAGGGAACATTTTTTTTGTCGCACTGTCTTTTCTCTAAAAATATTCTATCTAAACATCTTGAGAGGCTTGGAAGCAGCATGGTGATTTCTGCAAACTGGTATTTGCTAGATGATACATTTAAGGGGATTTAGGACTTGTGTAAAAATAACCATTACAGTTTTTTTATGGAAGCTAAATTTGACAATTCATTTCAGATAACATTTTATCTACAACTTATTTTTACTTATTAATTATTAATTATTAATTATTAATTGTTGAAATAGCTTCTTAGTATGACTAAATTTAGCAATCCGTTCAGAATTTATGAGACACTTAAGCACAGTCAATATTAACTGGAAAATAGGCATAAATTCTGAGGCATTGACTCTGTGAGTTCTGAATCCTAAGCACCACCAAAATATTATAATTGTGCCAATGATTGCTATAAACAGAGTTGATATAACTCTTATAAAAACTTGTAACTACTCCAGCCAATGGGAAAGGTCTCGCTGAATTAAATCTTGCAACTTTAATATATCTTCTTTGAATATAGGTATTAATTGCTGTCGAATTTCTGGCGCTAGTGATTTTGGTGGCTCCAAGTTTTTTCTGTAAACTTTTGCAGCCATAGGTTGACGTATTTTTGCTGGAATTATAGACCTAAGTACATCTTTAATGACACTTTGTTTTGTGATTAAATTATACAAAGATTGGTTTTTGGGAATCTGAGTTGTTGTATTGTATCTGGTAGACATATCTGGAACAAATGTATCATCCACACCTAGAAACCGGAAAATATCTTGAATAACTTCTACTGGTTTAGTTTGCCAATCTTCATAGAGATAAATTTTTATTCGATCGCGATCGAATCTATCGAAGTAGCGCTGTAACTGCACAGAGTAGAATCCAAATTCTTTGTAACGCCAAGTTGGAGCCCAGTGGTTTGTCTTGCGTTTTTCTTCCTCCTGGAGTGCTTGGAGAAAGTTACTTAGAGGTTCGCGACCCTTCCTGCGTAAATGTAAATAAAATGAATAAGCTCTTTCCACTGGTTGGCGCAGAATCGCAATTAATTTAGCATCAGGAATATAGTGCTTGATTCGCTCGGGAGTTTCTGGAGTATAGAGATAATGAGTGGAAGCTTCCCCAATCGCTTTTTCGGTATTAACTCCCTCAAAAAGAGCCTGATAATCTTTCAGATTTGTTACAGACAATTGATTAGTTGGGGCGTCTGCATCTCCAGGCCCACAATAATCTGGCTGCCATCCCTCATAAGCAAAGAAATTTGGTTCTTTAATGGGACTCATGTAGATTTCAGGATGCCGATCGAGATAAAGATACATTGAGCTAGTTCCTCCTTTAGCAGCACCTATTAGTAAAAAGTTTGGCATTATCATTGTTTTTTCCTTGATTATCCGATCTAAATTTTTCTTCCGATTCAGTTATTTAAGATAAATATAAATATTCTATAGCGTTTCTCTAGTTACTGAAGTACAGTTGTTTTTCTTCTTTTCTATTCTCTGTTTGCCGAATTACTACTCCCTACTCCGTAAAATAAAAGAATTTTGTACCTCACGCTTCTTGGGAATTGCTATATTGCCTACTTAACTTTCCTTTTATTTACTGCTTAATCAATCCTGCAAAAATTTTGCATATGTAGTTTGACTAACTTTTTTAACAACTTCCTCATAATTTTCGATAACATCTGAAAGCTGATTTGATGTAGTTTTTATTAGGTTTGTTTTTACTGGCACTGATTCTAGCCCCAAATAATCAAATATTCGATCGGAGGTTTTTTGATGATTTTCTAGCAGAAAGAGATCCTCCTCATAAACTACTGTTATATGGTCAAGATTCTCTAGTATTTCTTGCTCTTTTAGTCGGTAGATATCTCTCCGCTCAAATCCCTCAAGCAATTCGTTACAATCTATTGTTATTTTTTGATTTTTTAACGAGCTTTCTGATGTAGCGTGTAATTGATTCCTAGATTTTGCCACCATTCTAGAAATCTGGCTTCGCAAGTGATTATTACGGCTCAAATTAATAATTTTCCAACCCTGAGAAGACAAATTAAACATAAATTTTTCTGGGTCTATATATTGATGTTCTGTTAACTGATTTATCAGAATCTTGCATCCATAAATCTTAGAAGAGAACTTTGCACATCTACCTTCAACATATAGATTTGGAAACAAGACTTTTTTGTACAATTTAGCACTTAATATCTCATACTCACAATAGATGCTCGGTTGATTATTGAGTAATTGAATTAATAATGTACTTCCCGATCTTCCCTGTCCGAAAATTACAAATTTTTGTTTGCTTATCTGATTAATGTGTAGTAAAGCTCGAGCGTAAGCTACTATTTCCCGACGTATTTTTGAGAGTGATTCTGATTGGCTTTTACTTTTTCTTTGAAGTATTTCTTTTCGACGCTCTTCTAACCATTCTGTTTTCACCCATTCAAGTTTTATATTATTCATTTTAGGTGCTCCAATTGATTTGATAATTATTTAGTTTTTTATATTTCAAACTTATAGAATATATTTATAAGTTCTTAGCTAATTTTTTGACTACTTTCATTATTATCAATCAATCTATCAGAAACTTTGCATATTTAGTTTTGCTCACTTTTTCCACAAGTTCGTCATAATTTTCAATAACATCTGAAAGCCGATCGGATGTAATTTTTACTAATTTTGTTTTTACCGATACCGACTCCAACCCCAAATAATTAAAAATGCGATCGCTAGTTCCTTGATGGTTTTTTGCTAGTAATAAATCTTCTTCGTAAACTACTGTTATGTGTTCGAGATTCTCTAGTATTTCCTCCTCTTTTAATCGGTAGATATCTCTACGTTCGCATCTCTTAAGTAATCTGTTGCAATCTATTGTTATTTTTTGATTTTTTAACGAGCTTTTTGAGCTAGAGTGCCATTGATTTTTTGAACTTGCCAACATAGCAGAAATCTCGCTTCGCAAGTAATTATTTCGGCTCAGATAAATAATTTTCCATCCCTGAGAAGACAAATTCAATATAAATTTTTCTGGATCTATATATTGGTCTTCTGTTAACTGGTATATTTTGACCTTGAATCCATAAATTTTACCAAAAAACTTCGTACATCTACCTTGAACATAGAGATTTGGGAATAAGACTTTTTTGTAGGATCTACCATTTAATATTTCTCCTTCACAGTGAATTTTGGGTTGATTATTTAGTAGTTGAACTAATAATGTACTTCCCGATCTTCCCTGTCCAAAAATCACAAATTTTTGTTTGGGTGTCTGATTTTTTTGCAGAAAATATCGACTATAAGCTGCCATTTCTCGACGTATCTTTAATAATGTCGATTCTGATTGAGATTTACTTCTTCTTTGAGCTATTTCTTTTCGACGTTCTTCTAACCATTCTGTTTTTACCCATTCAGGTACAGGTATATTTGCCATTTTGAAATTCTCCTATTTATCCTAAGCTGATGTAAATTTAAACTTTAATTTATCAAATTAATGACATTTCTCCAAATCCCTTTGTTGTTAGCTGTTACCTATTACTTGCTGCTTAGTTTCAATAACCAATTTAAATTTTAAAAAGCTTATACTTTATACGATAAAAATAATTGTTTTAAGGATTTTTTTTGATAAAAAAAGCACTACGCAAATAGGGCGCGGACATTTCTCTACTCCCTACTCCCTTACAACTAAAATTTATTGTCCTGATCAAAAAACGTACTGCTATATTTCGACTATTATTGTACTACAAAGGATACTTAAAGTCTATATATAGCAGAAGGAAGAAGGCGATTGGTTATCTAGGAGAGAAGGAAAAATCTTGCGTTGTCTGAGTTTTAAGCTTTTGATATGTCAACAGCAGTAATGGCGACTGCTATAGCAATCAGTAATGATTCATCAGAAGCTTTAAATCAAGAAACAATTATTAGACAGAATTATCACGTTTTACTATCTCATAACTGATGGGTGACTGCTATATATAATTAGATATACTTTTTGATATCTTATCCAAATAATATATATATTAAAATAGTTTATCTCGACTGACTCAAATACCCATTTTTCCACAAATATAGCGGACTAATCAAGCTACTAATATACAATTCCAGTTTACAAGCAGCCACAATATCTGACTTAATTTTAGTATTGTACTTTAAAAGTCTCAAAATTATTCTCCGGATATCATTGAGCATATAAAGAGGGTATATTAAAGGTCTTTGCCAAGGTTTAAGGCTCAACATTCGGGTCACATAACGACTGAAACCTACTCCCCGTAGCAATGGAATTAAATAATCTCTTTCTAAGCGTTTAGTAGGAATTTTATGGTCGATTTCCATTGCTGGATTATACCAAATTTCCCATTTACTTTGTTGGATATAAGAGAGTAATTCAATGTCTTCACCAGAGACTAATTTTTTGTTAACTCTTCCAGTTAATTTTAATTTTTTAGGAACAGTTTCTAACCAAGCTTGTTTGCGGATAACTAATCCGGCACCAGGAGGGAGAAGTTTTTTATTTGGTTCATAGCGTAATGGTTTTTCACCTCTCTCAACAATTGCTAGAAATGGTAAAATAGGTTTTAATTGTTCTGAGGGAGGTATTTCAAATAATCCATGCACTTGACCATTAAATGCTCCAGCTTCAGGATGCTTTTGGGCAAAATCATAGGCAGCAGCTATCCAATTTTCATAAGGCAGATTATCATCATCAAGAAACCCAATTAATTCTCCTTTGGCTTCAGTAAATGCTCGTTTTCTGGCAAAAGCAAGACCTTGTTCTGGTTCAAAAATATACCGTAGGGGAATATTTAGGTTCCACGTCTGCTGATACTCGTAAAAAACTTGGGCTGTGTTATCTTTACTATTATTATCAATGATTATAATTTCCCAATTAATTGATTCTATTTGGGTTTGCCGACGCAGCTTATCTAATACTTCTGGGAAACCCTTTGCAGAGTTGTAGGTAGCAATAGCAATGGTAAAGTCGAGAAAGTTAATCTCCTTGTTCATAATTGATTCTGTATTATTTTGTAAGCTTCTGGTAAAGATAGTAACAAGTAAGTTTAGTGGGGAAGATTTTAAAAAGCAATAAAGAAGAAAGATGGAAAAAATTATAGTATTTTGTGTTTCAGTAGAGCACATAGAGTCTAAGATAAATTCAGCAATACTGAGTTTATTTCACTAATGGATAATGAATAATGAATAATGAATAATTACCTATGGTTAAAACCAGGGTCATTTAATTCTAGATTTTAGCAATGAATTTACTTACTTTCAGATAGGGAAAGATAAATTGTCTAAAGCTCGAAATAACGTATTTTCGGAAATACATAACATGGTACAGTTTAGAATGAAATAGCCCTGGGTTAAAACCTAGAGGATTGAACCTTAACGGAAATTTGATTTCTTTTCTTGGTCGATTGGAGGACAGCGAGGAGACCCGAAGAGTGCAGAGCCGCTCCGCTTTACATGTCGGCGACAAGCCGTTAACGGAGTTGTGCGCCAGCAAAACGCCATCCCACCCTGCGGGAAGCTCCGCTTTACATGTCGCTCCGCGAAGAGCGCAGTTGTGCGCCAGCATGCGCGACCGCTTTTCTCTTGGTCGATTGGATATGGCGTTTTGCTCCTTAAAAGGAGAGGCTTTAAACCGAATAGATTAATTATCAATTATCAATTATCAATTATCAATTATCAATTATCAATTATCCATTGGTAATCTACGTAAACTTAAAAACCCTATAATAAATAATAATTTAAAACCCTATTTATTCAAAGTCCTTCACAGAGATATTTCATTCTAAACTGTGCTATTTTATGTATTTAGAAAAACAGCTTATTTTCAGCTTTAGGCAATTTGTCTTTCGCTGCCTAAAAGTAAATAAATTTGCCAAAATCCAGAATGAAATGACCCAGGGCGCTTCAATAGTTGATTTGAAGTAATAATTTAATTTACTATTAGACCATGGCGGGAATAAAGCCACCATATAATTGATTTGTCAGAGCAAAGCAGTGAAGCAACGATTAAAGGTAGCTAAACTGACGCCAAGGTCTAATAACTAAATCCCTATAACCGAAAAAAATCTTTCCTCTTCTTACTTTCCCAGAAAATTATATGTATTTCATGTCGCGGAGTCAAACTACTAGCATAGAGAGGTTAAAAAATTTCTTAGTAACAATTTTCCCGAATTAGTTAAAATACTTTCTGGATGAAATTGTACGCCCTGAATATGAGGATAATTTCGATGTCTAACACCCATAATAGTTCCATCCTCAACCCATCCGGTAATTTCTAATACTTCAGGGCAACTTTCCTTATCTATAACTAAACTATGATATCTCGTGGCAGTTATGGGATTATCTAACCCCTGAAAAACTCCGATTCCGTGATGATAAATCTCAGAAGTTTTACCGTGCATTAATTCTGGAGCTGCAATAACTTTTCCTCCGAATACTTGACCAATACTTTGATGACCGAGACACACTCCTAATATTGGTAAACTTGCTCCTAATTCTTTAATTAATGCTTCAGAAATTCCCGCATTTTCCGGGCGACCGGGGCCTGGAGAAATCACAACTCCATCAGGTTTTAACCCTCTAATTTCTGCCACAGAAATTTTATCATTGCGGTAAACTTTAATGTTTGCTGCCACTGCTAATTCTGCACCCAATTCACCTAAATATTGTACTAAGTTGTAGGTAAAACTATCATAATTATCTATAACTATAATCAAAGTATTTTACTCCTTCACTTCCTAATTTATTTAATCTCTTCTTTGGAAATTATCGATCGTTCATTTCCAGTTTCAGATATTTTGATTTTACAGACCATTTTTACTGTACTGTACTATAAGCCTAGGCTAAAAATAACTTTTTCTAGAAGTAAAAGTGTTAGCTCTCCTCGGGTAATAATAATACTTATCAAAGAAAAAAAACTAGCCTACTTCCAATATCATAAATACTTTGATTATAGCTTGAGTAGTTATTATAGTTCTGGCAAAAGGAATTTATGCTGTTGCTAATCAGATATTTTGAGGTTAAAGAACAGCAAATAAAATAATTACTAGCTACCAATAGCAGAAATAATTATACTTAATAAGGGAGGTAAAATAAGATAACCAGCTACAAGTAAAGCAACTATTGCTGAAACTAACACAGCAGCAGCAGCACAATCTTTAGCAATTTTAGCTAACTCATGGTAACTTTTTTTAACTGTTAAATCTACCACAGACTCAATGGCAGTATTCAATAATTCCATAGCCATTACCAATCCAATTGTTAACACAATAACTACTGTTTCTATAGGTTGTAACTGTAGTAAAATACTTAAACTAATAGCAGTAATACCAATGAAAGTGTGGATGCGAAAATTGCGTTGAGTCTTAAAAGCATAAGATACCCCTGCCCAGGCATATTTGAAGCTAATTAGAAGATTATTTGCAACTTTCCAAGATAGTTGTCTATCGAGTAGCACTGTTTTTTGAGAATCATTTACCTTGGCAGTAGAGGAATTTTTTTGCATTGGTATAAAAGGGGCATCGTTGTACGAAATTGATGACTGATTCATTTTCATAATGTATTTACCTAAGTTCAAGTTTACAAGCAAGAACAAATAATATTACAATTGCTTGATTAACAGTCTATCCAAAAAATTCAAAAAATTACTCTGACTCTAGTATATTTTTTTCAATTATCTGTTCCCCAATAGTAATACCAACAGAATCAAGCAAAATTAACTGTTGTTCAAGCATTTGTCTCAAACTCTTTTCATCAGGGTGATCCCATCCAAGTAGATGTAGAAAACCATGGGCAGCTAACCAAGCTAATTCTGTTATTAATAGATGCTTCTGTTGTTTAGCTTGCCGAAAGGCCGTCTCAACCGAAATTACTATATCCCCTAAATATAGAGGTAAATCAGAATCTACTTCTTCTGGCTGAGGAAAATTTACTTCCAAAGCAGCAAAGGCTAAAACATCTGTGGGTTGATTCTGGTGACGATACTGAGCATTGAGGGTTTGAATTTCACGATCGCCAGTCAAACGTAAACTCAGTTCATAGTTTTCAGCAGGTGGGATATCTGACTGTAGAATTTCGAGCCATTTTTGGAACAAAGTTTTCCAATCTTCGTCAGACATGGGGCTAATTTTGTCCAGCTCATTGTGGACTTTCAAATTTTCCACTTCTGAGTCAGAAGATGACCAGAAATAATCCTGAATACTTACTTCCAGATACAACCGTACAATTCTCCTTTCCGCTACAAAATGAAATTTGTGTAATTATCGAGTTAGGTAGGCCAAACCAACTAAAATACCCATAAGTGTAATGGTGGTCAGGGCAAAATGTGTTAAAGATTTGCCTCCCTTCTTAACCATATTTCTCATAGCCAGTTTTACATAACTAGGTTTGGGTTCAGTTTTTGGAGTAGTTGTTTCTGTCTGCAATTCTTGAGACTCTTGAGTGGATGAAGATAAATTACTCATAGAAAATCAATAAACCTAAATTTTTAAGTGATGGTTAATTCTCATCTAGAAGCTTTGGACTCTGATGAGCAATTTTATACTATCATAACAAAAATATTATGTTTTTCATGAGTTGTTCAATAGAAAATACTATTATGTTTTTGTATGAGTTTTTGAATATATAGCAATCTTATCTGAATTGTGAGATATTGTACCCTTTTAGGCTAGAGCGGTGGGAGTCCGCGTCGGCGTTTTGCGCTAGGGAAACACCATATCCAATCGACTCCTTTTGGGAACGCGCACCAATAGAGGCAATATAGAAGAAGGAAAAAACTGTATTTTATTAATATTTAATATGAAAACCACTATATTCTCGACTTTTCAGGCACAGTAAAATTCTCACATCTGATTTCCGATCGCCATAGCATTTATCAAATATATGAGGTGCAAAAGTTTTCGATTTTAGGGAATAGAGAATAGGGAAAAATACTGTATCTTAATTAATATGAGAACCGCTATATATTAAATAACTATAGTAAATCAGGTTTAGTTCTATTTTTAATAGTCCTGCATAGTAATAATATTGAGTAAAACTTCGTATTAAGCTCAAATATAGCACTCCTAAATAGATCGTAACAGATATAATAGTAATAATAACATCTTGAGTCAAAAGACAAAAAATGAATATTATAGATGAGCTAGATGCTTTTATCAATCAAACAAAAGAGTCCCAAGAAATCAGGCATAGCCTTGGCGGTAAAAATGATTAAGCCCTGAAAATCCTACCATGAAG
>JBARXI010000397.1:0-8371 GCA_049647275.1 Microcoleaceae cyanobacterium | reverse complement strand
TTGTTCTCAAACTGACACCCTAGATATTTTGCCTATGCAAAAAGAGCCAGGAGTTTTAATAAAAGCATAAAAAGCATAAGTTAATATCAATTTTGGTTAATTAATAACTACTATTTTTGGGTAGTTTAGAAAGCTACATAAGGAGTAGGAAATAGTCAAAAGCTTTAATTAGGGAAAATGTCAATTTTTGAGACTAGGTAATTTAAAACTTTCCCTACTCCTTTGCAATAATTAATAATTAATTATTTCGGGAAAACTGATAGAGTTGACTAAAATAATTTGTTTAAATTTCTCTCGTTGATACCACTCTTGCTTGTTACCTTAATTATTTGGTAAAAATGAATATATGCTACTATTAAAAGTTAAGTCAAATCAAATCCGTTTAATTGCAGATACAATCTAACCACCAGCGGTCAATCTAGGTGTCGGCTTAAATAGTGTAGGCAGCTTTGAGTAGTCAAACTATTGACCAAAAAATAAACAGGATACAAGCCCCCCGGATTTATCCGTGGAAAGGAAAAAAATAATTTTCCTTATTTCCAGCCCATTAATAAATCTAGGGGGTAACTGATAACTGTTAGCGTAGCTCCGACCATAGGGGGCGTCGTGCCTGACAACTGATAACTGATAACTGAAATGACATCCTACACTGCACCAGAGATAATTTATCCAGAAAGTGACGGTTTACCTTTGGCTGATAATACAATTCAATTCCGTTGTATTACTACTATTGTCGGGGGTATTGCTGGTATTTATCAAGATAACCCCAATGTTTTTGTTGCCGGAGACTTATTTTGGTATCCGAAACAAAGACAACCTTGGGTAAAGCAAGCTCCCGATGTTGTGGTTGTGTTCGGTCGGCCTCAAGGAGATAGACGTTCCTACAAACAGTGGGAAGAAGATGATATTCCTCCACAAGTTGTGTTTGAAATTGCCTCTGCTAGTAACACTATTACCGAGTTGGAAGTGACAAAATTAGAGTTCTATTCTGAATATGGTGTTCAAGAATATTATGTTTATGACCCAGATTCGGGAAGATTAAAAGGATGGTTACGCCAAGGAGAAATTATGACTCCAATAGAAGTGATGGAGGGTTGGGTCAGTCCCCAATTGGGAATTCGCTTTGAAAAAGAGGATAAGGAATTACAAGTTTATCGACCCGATGGAGAACGTTTTGGTACTTATGTAGAAATTCTTGAACAGAAGGAGCGAGAGGCAACTGCACGTCAAGAAGCTGAACGGGAACGAGACTTAATTGCTCAACAGCAACAAGAAGCTATTCCTCGGTTATTGGGTATGGGCTTAACTGCTGAACAAATTTCAGATGCTCTTTCCTCACCTTTACAGATAGTGCAAAAGTTCATTGATTAGGATATAGCAATTCCTAAAAAGCGTGAAGTACGCGCATTCGTTTGTTTTAGTAGGAACGTTGCATCCAACGTCCCTACGGAGTAGTAAGATCAAATCCGCTGGCTTCGGAGTTTTATAAGAAACCGGGTTTGTTGGAGGTCGATGTTAGTATTGTAGGGCATTTGATACAAACCCGGTTTCTCTGCCTGAGTGTCATTGCCAAATCTTTCTAAATTCTCTTCCCTCCTAACTTCCCGCCTCCTAACTCCTGACTCCTTATCTAATTACACCAATGCTACCGGATTTGATATAATTTGGGAAACAGGAAAGAGAAAAGAATCAAAACAACTTTACCTCAGTAACTTGAGAAACGCTATATGTAGTTAACGGTACTTTGAGATTTTTTACGCCGAAAATGGCTTCAAACCCAGTATTAGGAAGAGAAATACCTGAAATAGCTAAAAATAGCTGAAACCTAGATATATGAATAAAACGGTTATTTCAAGGTCAAAGCTTTATACAGCAATCTTTTCACCTTATTTTTAACCTATTTTTTCCTAAAGTCCAGTTAATCAAAATCAAGGAAGGAGAACGGTTTTCTACATCCAGCTCAATTCCATTAAAAATTTAGCAATATTTTGAGCTGCACCAGCTTCCCCCATTCTGCGAATACCATTTTCAGCAATTAACTGTAGTCGGTCTGGAGCATTTAAAAGAGACTTAACTACAACACCAACTTGCCCAGGATGTTTCACTACAACTAAAGACGCTCCTAACAACCGACTTTGAGCTTCTGCAAAAACAGGTGTAAATTGAGGACCTTTTCCAGGAATAGCGATCGCCACTTTGCCTAAACCGACAAATTGTTCTGTGGCAGTGCCAGCCATAGCAATAGCAAAATCTCCCCGATGTAAAAATTCCTCAAAAGCTTGTTGATTTAAAATAACAGTTGCATTTTTATAAGTTAATTTGAGGGGAAACTGAATACTGCCCTCTCCTGAAAATAAAGCTGGTTGAGGGTTATCGACTGGCAACTGTAAAATACTACTTTGGCTGTGAGTTCTAATTTCTCGCTCGGCACGCCAACCAGAATTTTTGAGTACTTCACTCAAAGGTTCTAAACTTAAATTAGGAGCGATCGCTCCTAGAAACAATAACTTGTGTTGGGGAAAAGTTTCGAGCAACTCCGCAATAGCCTGACTAATAATTTCCCAATTAGCATAAGCTTCAGGAGAACGAGAACCCGGTAACAAAGTAATCGTAAACTGGCGCTGCATTTCTAGCCATTCCACATTACCCCCATACATTGATATCTCAGAATTTTCTAACTTGAGACCATCCATCATGGGGTTTCCCAGATAATAAGCTCGAATCGACTTTTGCCGTAAAATTTGTGCTGTTAACTCATCACGAGCAATAACAGCTCGACATTTACGCCTACTCATCAACCAACGTTCCCAAGGAAAGTAAACCGACCCCGACCACAACAGAAAACGTTCTACCCAAGACCTCGCTGGTAACTCCCCAGTTTCATCTCGTAGATGATATTCTGACTTGGCAGTTCCCAAAAAAACATAAGAAGATCCACTTAGCCAGGCAAATAATAGAGGTACAATATCTCCAATAGCTAAGACCGCTACTTGATGACCTAGTTTAGTTTGGAAACTTACCCAATGCCGTAATGCCTGAATTTGAGCAAAGGTCAGTTTTAATAATCCTCCTTTGATATCTCCCCATAACTGTTGCCCATCCATATATATAAAACCACCAGAAGGCATTCGTTGTAGAGGGCCGATAATCGATATGCTATTTAGTACGGTGTAAGCTTGCCCTTCTCCCACTAGGGGTAAGGCAGCTAACTCAGGAGGAAGAGGATATTTTTGCAGTTGTTGTAAAATTTTAGCAGCGATCGCATCTTCCCCATGACCATTACTAAGGCAGAGTATCTTCAATGTCATAATCAAAATATTCAAAATATATTATATATAGTTCGTAATTGAAGCACATTAACAAGTAGTAGAAATTAATCGGCAATTTATACCAGTTCACTCAAATAATTTCATACCTCGTGAGGTGTAAAATAATTGTCGGAAATTATTGTCACTTAAATTTGTCAGCAAAATCAATCTTTTTTTTGATTTTTGCATGGCTGAATGTATGACTTCGGTGAAACTGTATAGCCTAGTTTTTTCAGGGCTAAACTCCTGAATATTAAATAACTTATTCACTAAAATATAGATAAATTGGGAACTGCGAATGAACATAGCTTATGGTCTAACCTTACAAGGGGGCAAATATACCTTAGAACAAGAACTTGGACGAGGTGGCTTTGGGATTACAATCTTAGCTACCCATAATTATTTGGGACAATCTGTAGTAATTAAGACTCTCAATGAATCTCTAGCTCAACATCCTAACTTTGACGAGTTTCAACAGAAATTTCAGGATGAAGCAAGGAGACTGGCTTTGTGTGTCCATCCAAATATTGTCCGGGTCAGTGATTTTTTTGTCGAAGCTGGGCAACCCTATATGGTAATGGACTATATTCCTGGTAAAACTTTGGCAGAAGTTGTTTTTGGTGGGCAACCTCTGAGTGAGGCGATCGCTATTCATTACATCCGCCAAATAGGGAATGCTTTGAGAGTTGTGCACAACAATAACCTGCTGCACCGGGATATTAAACCCCAAAATATTATGTTGCGTCAGGGTACTCAGGAAGCAGTATTAATTGATTTTGGTATTGCTAGAGAATTTATAGCAGGTCAAACTCAGGTTCATACTAATTTGGTGTCAGATGGTTATGCACCTCCCGAACAGTATTGGGTGAAGGGAAAACGTACTGCTGCAACGGATGTTTATGGTTTGGCGGCTACTTTTTATACTTTATTAACAGCGAAACTGCCAATACCTGCACTGAGTCGAGAGCAACAGCAAATGCCAACTCCTGGTGAGTTACAACCTCAGCTTAGTGCTGCAGTTAATCAAGCTGTGCTCAAGGGTATGGCTTTGGATATTCAATACCGACCTGCGACTGTGGATGAATGGCTGCAACTTTTGCCTGATTCTTTAAATACTGGGTCTACTTTACAGGTAATGCCTGAAAATTTGCCCCACAGAGTAGGGAGTGGAAATAGTGGAAATATACCTGTTGGTGGAGCTGAAAAACCTAGAGGAATTTTGCTGTGGGGTTTAATAGGGGCGATCGCTACTCTCATCGGAGGAGCATTAGCAGCAGTTTTACTTAATTCTGAACCATCTTCTAGCCCACCTATTATTCAACAACCCACTCAACCAACTCCGACTGTTGAGCCTTCAGATATTGCTCAAACTCCTTCTGCTAAACCGACTCCTAGACCTTCTCCTTCACCACAACCGATAGAAACCGAACCACCAACCCCGGCTCCAAAGCCAACTCCAACCCAGACTCCGGTAGAACCAGTTATTGAACCAACTCCCACTCCCTCACCTCCGGTAGTAAAGCCGACTCCCATTCCCATTCCCATTCCAACTCCAACCTCGACCCCCAAACCTACCCCGGTTGAACAAGTTCCCGATATACCAATAGATTTGGTCTTGCCAGATAATATTCCTTCCGATCCGATTGATAATTCAAATATTATTGATAGGTTGCCGATTATTCGTGGTCTACCACCAGGTACTTTAGAAAGTAAAGTGATGGAATTGTTGGGAGAACCAACAACAGTTAAAGAGCGGGGTTATTGGCCTAATACTCGGGCCGTGATTTATGATTTGCTTCCCAATCAAGTTACTCTTGGTTATATATACGACCGAGATTCTCGTCGCTTGCGACAAACTGAGTTATCTGTGTCAGATGCTATAGATGACCGGATGGTAAGAGTGGCTTTGACTAATATGTTGAATCTTAAGATTAATCGGGAGATTCAGCAGGGGTTGCAAGATGTTCGAGACCGTGAAATTAATCGCTATGAGTTTCAAACTGGTAACTTAGAGGGCCTAATTGAACGAAGTAGTGACGATCGGATTTATATTGGGGTTTGGGAAGATGACCTGCATTAAATTCAAAATTCAAAATTCACTTTCGGAAAATTTGACTAATTTACGTCATTTGAGTCCACAAAAAATCCAGGTTTGACCCCACTGTGACACAAGAAAGTTATATCATGTCCAGTTGAATACTTTTAAATAAGGAAGTAGGAAGTAGGAAGTAGGGAGCATCGAAGAGATTTGCTGTTGAAGCCAGAGGTTCGGCCTTCAAACTTCCAGTTGTCAAAATTCAAATCAACGTGTAAGATAAAAATAAGTACACGGGGCATTCACGGTTTCGACAGGGTGGTGAAATCTACTTTGTGATTCAGGTCGAGAGTGAGTCTTCTCTCGCAAATCCCGGACTCAAAAAATAATAAGTGCAAACAACATTGTACCTTTTGCTCGTAAGCAAGTAGCTGTAGCTTAATTGCGAAAACACCTCTTATAGGTTCGAGCGTCTGTGGTTTGACTCCGTTAAGGACTACAGACTTAACCCCAACGGATGCATTAGTTACTTGCCTCTGGTCGCTAACTAATTAAGACTTTACCAGAGCATCCCACCATCGGGGATAATTGATGGTCCCTGCTCTGAGGGTTAAGAAGAGCTAAACCTGTGAATGAGCGAAGAGTAAATAGCCATTTTGGACATGGGTTCGACTCCCATATGCTCCATAATATTATGTAGATATCAGAAAATTGCTTTCTGCTTTTTTAGCAGAGAGCAGTTTTTTTTGCATATCTGGGATCGTAGAGATTAATATAATCTGAGGGATCAACAAAATAAAAAGCCCCTTTGCCAATGAATGACTAAGGGACAAATAACTATCAGGGTGCATCTACTAAACGTAGTATAACACCCCTGACGGGTAAAACCCCCTAAAAAATGATTTAAAAAAAATATTATTAACTAACTAAATAATAAGTTTATCTAAACTATTGATTAACTAGGGTTTGCTGAAAAAGTTATAGGCGTGAGGTTTAGTAGTCAGTAGTCAGTAGTCAGTAGTCAAGAGGGGGAGTCAGAATCATCAAGACTTGATTAAAACTGCACAATTTTTAATGCTATTGAGGGTATTTCCTGGTCAAATTTTGATTCTTAATACCCTTGAAACCTTGGTATATCAAATGTTTCAGATTTATTCAGCAAGCCCTAACTAAAAAAAAGTCTCTTGGCCAAACAATGACTAAGAGACTATAACTATCAGGGTGCATCTACTAAACGTAGTATAACACCCCCTAGGGGTAAAACCCCTCATATAGGCTTAAAAACATATTACTATAATTAATAAAACATATAAATAAAAATTAACCGAATGATAATTCTTATTATAGCTAAGTTATAAGCTACAAAGAAAAGGAACTTATACTCACTATGTGTAGCGTACAAAATAATAAAATCCACTAAAGCAATTAACGTAGGTTATTTGTTTAGTTCCACAAAAAAGGTAAACAACGGTAAAGTAATATTCTGTTAAGTATAAGTGGGACAAATTAAGGGTCTGGGGAAAAATTGTGTTAGACATTAAACAAATTCGGGAAAATCCACAAACCGTACAAAAATTACTCAACCGCCGTGGCGACTATGACTTACAACCAATCCTAGAATTGGACGAAAAACAGCGACAACTGGAAACAGAGCGATCGCAACTCCAAGCCCGCGGTAACCAAATAGGCAAACAAGTGGGGGAAAAAATCAAATCAGGCAGCGACCCCAAAGGCCCAGAAATTCAAGTCTTAAAGGACGAGGGCAACCAGATCAAGGCCCAACTAAGCCAACTAGAGCCACAGGAAAGAGAGCTAAAGGCCAAAATCGAAGCCCTACTGCTACCGATTCCAAATCTAGCAAGTGAGTCTACACCCATAGGCAAAAGCGAAGCGGAAAATGTCGAAGTCAAACGTTGGGGTGATGAATACATTCCCCAAAATCCGAAAATTCTCCCCCACTACGAAATAGGGGAAAAACTCGGCATTCTCAATTTCGAGCGTGGGGTGAAAATTGCTCAAAGTCGGTTTGTGGCTTTGATGGGAATGGGTGCTGCTTTGGAGCGGGCTCTAATTCAATTTATGCTCAACCGCCATATTCAAGCTGGCTATGTTGAGGTTATGGCTCCTTTATTGGTAAATAGCCAGTCTTTGACGGCTACAGGGCAATTACCAAAATTTGCCGAAGATAGTTTTAAATGTGAAGCTGACGACTTATGGCTGATTCCGACGTCGGAAGTTTCAACGATGAATCTTTATCGGGATGAAATTCTTCAGGCGGAACAACTACCTATTTATCACTGTGCTTATACTCCGTGTTTTCGTCGGGAAGCTGGTGCTTATGGGAAGGATACTAGGGGGTTGATTCGACTACATCAATTTAATAAGGTGGAAATGGTGAAAATTGTGCATCCTGATACTTCGGAAGATGAACATCAAAAACTGGTGGCGGATGCTGAGGCTATTTTGCAAGCACTTAAGTTACCTTATCGAATTTTGGAATTGTGTACTGGGGATTTAGGTTTTGCTGCAGCGAAGTGTTATGACCTGGAGGTTTGGTTGCCATCATCTGGAACATATCGAGAAATTTCGAGTTGTTCTAATGTGGGAGACTTTCAGGGTCGTCGCGCTAATATTCGGTTTAAGGAAGGAAAGAAGAAGGGTACTCAATATGTTCATGCTTTGAATGGTTCGGGTTTGGCAGTGGGGCGAACTATGGCGGCTATTTTGGAAAATTATCAGCAGGCTGATGGTAGTGTGAAGATACCGGAGGTATTGCAGGTTTATATGGGGCGTGAGTTTTTATAGGTTGATATTGGGGTTTGGCGATCGCGACAGCGGAACGGAGTTTTATCGCGTAGCGACTCTGCGTCAGCAAAACGTAGTTCGATCGCCAACTTCATGCAACAAAGCCCACATTTTGTATAATTTTTTCTGTTTTCATCGTTATTATTATATTATCAGGACTTACGCAAAGACGCTATATATAGCGCATAGTAACGCATAGTAAATAGAGCGATTGCTGACGCCA
>JBARXI010000396.1:0-2635 GCA_049647275.1 Microcoleaceae cyanobacterium | reverse complement strand
GATAAGGATGGGGGAGAATGGTTGGAAAATTTATCTGAGAATGGTTTTAATTATCAAATTTTTGATTCATTGGATAGTTTGTTGCAGCAGGAAGAAAGTCAAACTACTCAAAATAAAGGTTTAATTTTGGAGTTGTATATTGAGTCAGATCCAGAGGGAAAATTAAGTAGTTGTCATCAATAGTTGAAAAATTTGTAATTTAGCTTCAGGAAGAAAGAAGCAATTTGTAGGTTGGGTTGACGTAGGAAACCCAACATTGATACCAAATAATATCAAATCCACTTGTTTTGGAGCAGACTTTGTAGCTTAGGTTGAGGCAGGTTAGCGGAGCTTATCCGGAGGATAAACCCAGCAATAATCAAGAAGTTTTGTTGGGTGGCGCTACCGCTTAACCCAACCTACTAATTTATTTCAATATCAAAGCAGTTCATTTCCCAAAAAACCATGGAAAACAAAATCACAATCTACCTCAAATCCGGCAACTTTCAACAAGGCTTTAATCTAACTTTTCAACCAAATCAAACCCCAAAAATAACCACAACCTTACCAGCAGCACCCCAACTTCCACACTTATATAAAAACTGGCAAAAACAATATACTTCCCTCACCCCCAGAGCCGGATTCAAAAAAAACCAAATTACTCACATTTCCAGCTCCGAATGTTTCCATTATTATCAAACACTATGTCAAGAAATAAATATCTGGTTTACACCCATCAAAACCCTAATTCCTCACAACGAAAAAACTATCCTTATTCTCAATACTCAAAATATTTCAGACACCCAAACAGCAGAAATTTTACATAAACTGCCTTGGTCAGAAATTTACCTTTCAGAAAATCAGAAAATCGAAACAATCTTAAGCTTCAGTGAGGGAAAAAATACTCCAAATATTATCTCTGAAATACCCAGACAAGTCAAAATATTAGGCATCCTCGGAGACAATACAGGTATTAATATTTCCCAAGACAAAGACCTAATTCAAAAACTCAGAAGAAGAGGAGCAATACCTAAATTCTTACCACAATCAAATCGACCATTAAACAGAACAGACTTTGCACAATTATGGGATGAAGCTTGGGATATTATTATCTTTTCTGGTCACAGTCAAACCCAACAAAAAACTGGAATTATTCATCTCAATTCTCAAGAATTTTTAGACTTCAAAGAAATTAGAAATACTCTAATAACTGCCAAACAACAAGGCTTGCAATTAGCAATTTTTAACTCCTGTGACGGTTTAGGTTTAGCCCAACAATTGGCAGATATTGGCATCACAATTATGATTTGGCGAGAAATTACACCAGACCAAGTTGCCCCACTATTTCTCAAATATTTTCTGACGGCTTTTACTAATAATAATTCCATCTATACTTCCATGGAGCAAGCTCGACAAAAATTACAAGAATTACACCCAGAAATTGAACAAAAATTACCAGGAGTAACACAATTACCAATGATAATTCATAATGGCAAAGTCACACCTCCAACTTGGAGTCAACTGCGGGGAAAAAGTGGAGGTAGAATTGGTGGTGCTGACTGGAATTTAGAGAATTTATTAACTCGTCAGGAGTTGCGTAACCGGAAGAATTTATTGGAGGCGGTAAAACATGAAGTTATTGCCCGTTTGAGTCAGTCTTTGCATAATCAAATGGAGGCATTAATTAATGAAAAAAATGGAAGTCGAGCGGGTGAAACGTATTTGGGATGTGAGTGTGAAAATAGGCGATCGCCCGACTCTGAAATTATCGTCTGAGGCGGATATTATTGATGTGTTTGATGAGGAAATGGTGGGGGGTCGGTTGTTGATCTTGGGTGCGCCTGGGTCTGGGAAAACGACGACGCTGTTGGAGTTGGGTCAGGAGTTGGTTATTCGTGCGCAGATGGATGTGGATGATGGGATACCTGTGTTTTTGAATTTGTCTTCTTGGAGGGATGACAAGCAGTCTATGGAGGAATGGTTGGTGGATGAGTTGCGGTGGAAGTATGGGGTGAGTAGGGATATTGGTAGGAGGTTGGTGCGGGGTAAGCAGTTGTTGCCGATGTTGGATGGTTTGGATGAGTTGGAGTCGTCAAGGCAAGTTTTGTGTGTGGAGGCGATAAATGAGTTTTTGTTGGGGGAATGTCGCCCTCGGTTTTTGGTGGTTTGTAGTCGGTTGGAGGAGTATGAGTCTGTTGGGGGTGGGTTGTGTTTGAATGGGGCGGTTTGTTTGCAACCGTTGAGTGATGGTCAGGTGGAGGGTTATTTGTTGGGGTTTGGTAAGTGTGAGTTGTGGGAGTCGGTGAGGGGTGATGGGGAGTTGTTGGAGTTTGTGAGGGTGCCGTTGTTTTTGAGTATGGTGGTTGTAGCGGAGGTTTCTTTGAGGAAGTGGGGTGAGTTGAGGAGAGATGAGCGGTTGGATTTTTTGTTGGATGCTTATGTAGTAAGGATGTTGGAGCGCAGGGTTGATAGTCGGTTTTATGGGGGGAAAAGTGTGCCTTCGGATGAGATGACTTTGGAGTGGTTGGGATGGTTGGCGTCTGGGTTGGAGAAGCATTCAATGACTGAGTTTTTGATTGAGCGGTTGCGTTATTTTTGGGTTGAGAAAAAACTAGAGGTGATGATTTTTTGTATACTCATGTTAACCTTTCTAGTC
>JBARXI010000395.1:0-46287 GCA_049647275.1 Microcoleaceae cyanobacterium | reverse complement strand
GTAATGATTCCTACTTATAATCCCACATCAACTTTAGAACAAACTTTGAATTCTGTTTTGGAACAAGCGCCAAATCAGAATGAAATGCAAATAGAAGTAATTGACGATTATTCAACTCAAGTAAATGTGGAGGAAGTTGTCAAAAAAATCGGTCAAGGTAGAATTTCTTATTATCGGCAACCTCAAAATTTGGGATTAGTTGATAATTGGAATGATTGTATAAAACGAGCATCCGGTCATTGGGTTCATATTCTCCATCAAGACGATTTAGTATTACCAGGATTTTATGAAAATCTGCGTCGAGAGCTAGAGGAAAATTCCACAATAGGAGCCGCATTTTGTCGCCACTATTATATAGATGAAAATAACAACAAGAAAATGCTCTCTCCACTCGAAAAAGAAAATCTTGGTATTATTTCTGACTGGCTAGAAAAAATTGCTGTAATGCAAAGAATACAATGCGCTTCAATAGTAGTAAAACGTAGCGTTTATGAAAAATTAGGAGGATTTTTCCCAGAAGCAAATTCCGCAGCAGATTGGGAAATGTGGAAACGTATTGCTGCTTATTATCCAGTTAGTTATGAACCTCAAACTCTAGCTTGTTATCGTTTACATTCAACATCAGAAAGTAGCAGGTTAATTAAATTTGGCGGTAATATTGCTGATACTCGTAAATCTATCGAAATTTCCGAATCTTACCTGCCTCCAGAAAAAGCCAAAAAATTATCTACTCTAGCTAGAGAACATTATGCTATTTCTGCCACTCAAATAGCACGACAAATGTTGAGTTTTGGGAAAGTAGAAGTAGCGATGGCTCAAATTAAAGAAGCTTTGAAATGTAGTCAGTCTTCCCAAGTAAAGGAAACAATAATTTCTCTATTTATTACTTCAGATTCAACTCAACAGATAAACACTACTCAACTCTTCTCTGAAATTTCTAACTATGTCGAGCAATATCAAAAAGACCTCTCTAACCAGTCAGTTTTAACAAACCTCCGTCAGCTCCGTCAAAAAATTGCTAACTACTGGCTCAACTTACCTACAGAAAAATTAGAAAGTGCTTATTTAGGTGATGCTGGTAGAGCTAGTCAAAAGTTAATCGGCAGTAGTCTTAAATATGAACAAATTACAGATACAGAAAAATCATTTGTTAATCAAATAGAAACTCATATTTCTCAAGGGCTAAATCAACAAAACTCTATTCAATATCTCTTAGCTGCCACCTTATATTATTACCCCCATCAACTATCATCAAACTGGTTTGAGCAAGCTCCGATTCCCAAATGGTTTGTTAATGACTACATGAAATTTATGATTGATGCTCCTAGCTATTTTCAAGAAATAGGAGAAGCAGATAAGTACTATCGTTATACTCTCAACTGGATTAACTATCTACATCAACGAATATTCAGTAACTCAGACTCAAAAACTTGGCAAGACATAGCTTGGTTTGTCACCCAAAAATTAAACTTTATCCCCCTTTACTTTAATTATGAAAACCTCAAAGACATATATATTAAACGTGCCGAAATAATGGAATTAGCCTTGCAAAGTCAAGGCTTTAATCTTGATTATGTCTTTCCAGAACGACCGGCTAACCGAAATAAAGTTCGTTTAGGAATTCTCAATACTCACTTTATTCCTCAAACAGAAACTTTTTCCACCCTGCCATTTTTTGAACATTTAGACAAAACCAAATTCGAAATTATCTTATATAGTAAAAGCCTGACTGAATATCCACTAGAAAAATATTGCCAGAGTCGTGCCGAGCGGTTTGTAAAATTACCAGATAACTTGATGAGCCAAGTACAAACTATTCGTGCCGACGATTTAGATATTCTCTTAATCGGTACCAATATTACTGCTATTACTAATCCGATTACCTTACTTGCTTTGCATCGACTAGCTAGAATTCAACTAACTTCAACCTCTTCTTGCGTCACAACAGGAATGAGACATATTGACTATTATATTTCTGGAAAATTAACAGAACCCGAACAGGAGGCACAACAACAATATCGGGAACAATTAATCACCTTAAAAGGTGCGGCTCACTGTTTTAATTACTATGCAACTAAACCAGAAAAATCCGTAGTTAAACCAAGTAGAGAAAGTTGGGGAGTAACCGATAAAAATATAGTCTTTGTTTCAGGAGCCAACTTTTATAAAATTATTCCCGAACTGAGAGAAACTTGGGCAAAAATTATTGCTGCTGTACCAAATTCTGTTCTAGTTTTATATCCCTTTAATCCTAACTGGAGTAATAATTATCAAGCTAGCACTCATTTTGTTAATGATATGCGCTCTATATTTAGCAAATATGGCATTGATAAAAAACGATTAATTGTGATTAAAACATTACCAAGTCGCTCAGATATCAAAGAATGCCTGAAATTATGTGACGTATATTTAGACTCCTATCCATTTGCCGGAGTAAACTCCCTCATAGAACCCCTAGAAATAGGCATCCCAATAATTACAAAAAATGGTAATTCATTCCGTTCTTTAATGGGTAGTTCATTATTACGATCGCTCTCCATCCCAGACCTGATAGTTAACAACGAAACAGAATACATTAACCTAGCTATTAAGCTTGCCAATAATTCCGAATTTCGAGAACAAAAACGCCAAGAAATTCTGGAAAAAATGCAGCAAAATCCGTCATTCTTAGACAGTCGTACTTACTCCGCGCAGATAGGTGAATTATTCCAAGAATTATTCCAGAAATGGCAAAATATTCACGCGCCAAAAACCATAGAATCTACAGATAAAAATTATTTCACTTCCGAATTTATCAATCGTTTAGTTGGTTGTGTAAATCTCTACGAAATCGACCCCACCGACCAATCCTTAATAGAAGAATTACGTCAAATTCGCAAACAAATAGCAGACTTTTGGTTAGAGACACCGCCAAAAGAATTAGAAAATATTTATCAAGGCAAAATTAGACAAACATATCAAACTTTATTAGCCAGTGGGATTCAAAACGAATCCCAAACCAAAGATGAACAGAAATTTCTCAAAGAATTAGTAGATATAAGTATGGGTTTAACTAACCCTAAAGGTATTAATGCTCTTTTGGGTGGAATGTTATATTTTCCCCCAGGTAAAATGTTAGTACGAGATGCAAAAAACCGTTTGCCTCATTGGTTAATCAATGATTATCAACAGATATTTGAAAGTCGAGAAGTTGCACAGAAGCTGGAAAATGCTTTTAAATCTAAGTCACCTCATCTGCCAGAATATTCTACAGTTCCCACTGCTGAAGTTCAACCTGAAAAAGATTTAGTTTTACCAGAAAATAAATCTAAGTCACCTCATCTGCCAAAATATTCTACAGTTCCCACTGCTGAAGTTCAACCTGAAAAAGATTTAGTTTTACCAGAAAACAAAACAGATAATTTAGACTCTGCCAACCAAAAATTTCTCAATCAATTATTTGGCAGTGTAAATCTCTATTATATTGACCCATCCGATGAATCTGTAGTTAAAGAGTTGCGTCAAACAAGAAAGAAAATGGCTGATTTTTGGATAAATTTAGAAGCTCAAAAACTAGAAACTTTTTACTTAGGTGAAATGGGAAAAGGTTATCAAGCATTACTCAGTAGCGGGATTCAAAATCAAACTTTAACTAATAACGAACAAGCATTTTTACAACAGTTAGCCACTCAACTTACCAAAGGAATAGAAGCACCCAAAGCGATTAATTATTTATTAGCTGCAATGTTATATTGTCGTCGGGGGCAACTACAGGTACAGGATAGTAGTAAACTGCCTCAATGGTTAGAGTCAGATTATTATAATTTTATTCATAAGTAAGTAGAACATTAGTTAAAAATCTTCTGATTTAAGTACTTAGGCAAAATTAATTACCTAATATTATTAGCTGTAATTTTTACAATATAAGTCTTTTAGCTTGAGAGTATGTGTAATTAATTTTGCATGACTACTTACCAAAAAAAATCTGAGTAATATCATGTCTGGATAATAGCGAGCTGAAAAAAATTATCCTCTCTATCTCTATACAATGCAAATCTCTTGATCCTCCCTACTCCCTACTCCCTTATTTATAAGTATTCAACTGGATATGATATAACTGGATTTTATAGATTTATTTATGCACAGCAAAAAAAAGACAATAGCATCAAGACACAAAATGCTAGAAAGAAAACTTCCTTTTTTAATCTGAAGGATTTATTTATGGGATTTTATGGCTTTTGACTTTTGATACTATTTGAAAAAAATAATGCTATGGTTAATGACTACCTACATTATTAAATAGTAGGGGTAATTCATGTTTGCGCAGCATTTCACAGGAAAGGAAATTACCCCTACTAAGGTTTCTTGATTCTTAAAATATCACAAGTAAGTTTAATTTTTGTTTTTTACTGTTTTTCAACCATATCTACCTAACTCCAAACTCAATATTTTAGGATATATCGGGGCAAAAGAATCTTCCCCCTTTGAAAATTTAGTATTAGTTAGTGTTACCTAAAGCCAATCTTCTTGTTCATCATTTTTTCGTTTATAAGCCTGACCTTTACTATGAATTTCACGAGTTTTTTCATAAAGCTTTTCTTCAGTTAACTCCCAGTTTTGGATTACTCTTTCTAAATCTGCCTGAATATCTCTTGCTCCAGGAAAACCTCGATAACGAATTTTTAACCTAGCTAATTCAGCTAGGTTATAGTGAGTCTGTTTTTCTGTTAATAAGTTGTCAACTATTACCCGATCTTTATTATATTGAGGATGTCTTTGATCTTCTGAATTCATAGAAGTAAGTAAGAAGTAAATAATGTTTAGGGTGGGAAATCTCACCAAATTTACTATTGATATTTATCTCTTGACCATTTTAAGATTATAGGTAGTCTTAAATATGTAAGGATATTGTTTGTGAAATATAGCAAGTAAGAGGCAACATACAAACAACAGTGGAAAAAATATTTCGCCGTCTAAGATTCATTGTCAGTCTATGTCCTAAACAACTTTTTCTTTGCTATACCTTTCATTGTCAGGAGGTAAGGTGCAAAAATAATTACTTCTTTACCATTACCATATTATAATTATTAGTCATTGAGTTATTTATCTTGATATTCCCACTTTTTAAAAGGACTATCTTGATGAGATTGTTGGGAATTATTAACTAAATTAGGTTGAATTTCTAAAGCTTTTTCTTGAAAAAAAAATCCCTCATAAAATCTTCCCTCTTGTGCCAAAACTTTTCCCAAATTCCAGTAAGCTGGTGCTAAATCAGGTTTCAGCTTAATAGCTTTTTTGTAGGTAATCATTGCATCATCAATTTGCCCTTGTTTATAAAACATACTACCCAAATTCACAATAGCTTCAACAAAATTAGGATTGATTTTTATTGCTAATAAATAAGCCCGAATAGCAGCATCTATTTTATTTTGTGCTTGTAGTGCGTTTCCCAAAGTTTTGTAAGCTGGAGCAAAATTTGGTTGATTTCTTAAGGCTCTATGACATATAGCGATCGCTTCTGTGAAATTTCCCCGATCATAATAAGTATCTGCTAATTGGTTTAATTCTTTAGCATCATTCAGTTGAATTGTCAATTGCTGTTTATAACTCCCTACTACTGAATATAAATCTATATTATGATAACTTTTGAGTTTATAGAGGTTGATTTTATAATATGTTATTTACTACCAATTAGGACTCATTTTGTCTAGCAGATGTTATAAAGTTAAAATTTAAAAGTTAACTGTTATGATAAAAATATACAAAATTATTCAAATTATCCCATTTTTTTTAAGTATATTTTAGCTATGAGTAAACAAGCAATTCGTCGAGTTCCAGTTTTTGTCATTGGTTATAAACGTTCTGGCACAACAATGCTACGTTTAATGTTAAATCGGCATCCAAGTTTGTGTATCCCTACTGAATGGGGATGTTTTCAAGACATTCCTAAACGCTATCGAAATAAGGTTCACCAACCTCAAGATATTGATGAAATTCTTACATCTTTACCCAAATATTACGAGAAAATTTATGATAAGAATTATTTAAAAGTTCTTCTAAACCAATACCTTCCTGGTGGAAATGATGTTTTGATTTCTTGCTTATATCATAGTTGTATTCGTACTATGGGAAAAAACGAAAAAAACTGCCGATGGGGGGATAAAAAACCACAGCACTGGCAGTTCGTTGATGCACTCTATAAATGGTATCCTGAAGCCCAATTTATTTATCTAGTTAGAGACCCACGGGATATTATAGCTTCTATAATAGACTACACAAACAAAGGTATAAATCTCACACGCTTCGACTTCATTTATAACCTTCCGCTTTTACCAACTCACGTTATTCTAGCTTGGCATATTCAATATACCTACACGCACATGAAAAAACAAAAGTATATTTTGGGCGATCGTCACTATTTTTGAACTAGATACGAAGAACTTGTAGAATCTCCTCATAAACATCTTAAAGAGATTTGCCAGTTTCTCAATTTAGACATCAGTTTTATAGAAGAAATGTTGAACTTCAACGAAGATGCAAATAATGCCAAAATTGAACTTAGTTCAGTTGTTAGTAGTTTACATTCAACTGAAACAAAAAATAAGGTAAACCAAAAACGAATTGGGAGATTCAAGGAATTTTTAAGTGAGTCTCAGATAGCTGATATAGACTTTTTATGTACAAATATGCTTCGGGAAATGAATTATCCGCGCCAACTAAAAACCATTTCTTTACCTCGTAGAATATATTTAGAAAGCATCTGTCATATACTAAGCATAGGATGGAAAGGTGTTAGGGCAGTACGTAAGGCTGGTGGAAGCTTATGATGACCCGAAAATTGATGCTTCTTTTCTGCTGCTGATGCGAGTAATCATACTCATCTAGAAGCTATTGAAAGTTTACGTATCAGGACTTACGCACGCGTATCTATAAATTGTGTTTTTTGTAGGGGCCATTGACCTTTGTCATGCTTCGCTTTCCATGTTTGTGCAGCATTTGGTTTGCGCAGCATTCCGTAGGAAACGAAATTGCCCCTACAGGTAGTGTCTCTGGGTAAATCCTGCGTATCTTGCCTGTGGCCATAGCGCCACCGGAGAATAATCAGTAAAAATCTGTGATTATTTGTTCTGTTCCTGCTTCTACCTAGGAATGTCGGCGTTATCCAGTCCGTAGCCTGTAATAATTATGCACAATTTTCGTGTGGTGAGGGTAAAATTTAGTTGCTCCAGTAGTGCTTGATGCCTAACGGCAATAAGACCATTAATCATAAGATTCAGATTTTGGCAAAGACAATCTAATGTTGCCAAATAATCATAAGAAAGTTTGACACAATATTTAGGAAGTTAATACTATGACCAATAACAAACTTAAAGTTCTACTGATTATAGAACAATGTAATCCTGAGTGGTCATCTGTACCATTAGAGGGATATAATTATTTTCGAGAAATTCAGAAGCTTGTAAATGCAACACTTGTTACTCATGAAAGAAACCGAGAAGCTATAGAAAGAAGTATAGATCATAATAACGTTTTCTACATATCAGAAAGCAATTTCATTAAAAACTACTACAAAGTTGCATCAAGTATTGGCAGTCCTGGAGGCAAAACTAACTGGCCTTTACTTAATACTCTTACTTACCCTATTTATGCAGAATTTAATCAGAAGGTTTACAACAAATTCAAAACAGCAATACTTAAAGGAGAATTTGATATAGTACATGGGATTACCCCAATGATGCCTAGATATCCATTTAAGATCGTAAACGCTTGTCAACAAACTCCTTTTATTCTAGGCCCAGTTAATGGTGGTGTTCCATTCCCGGAAGGATTTCAAGAAACAGCTAGAAAAGAAAATGCTAATCTCAACTTCTTAAGAGCTGTTGGTAGATATTTAATTCCGGGTTATGTAGAAACTTATAAGAAAACACACAAAGTATTATCTGGTTCCACATATACTTTAAATTTGCTCAAGGAACTGTTTAAAATTCCAGATAAAAGAATTAGTTTATTCTATGAAAATGGCATAGATAGTAAATTTTTAACAACAACTAAGAAAGTTAGAAACAATGAACAAATTAATCTGATTTTTGTGGGAAGATTAGTACCTTATAAGTGTGCTGATATAGTTATAGAAGCAATTAGTAAATTAGAAGAAAATGTCAAAAAAAGAGTTAAATTTACCATAGTGGGTGATGGCTCGGAGAGGGCTAATCTTGAAACAATGGTAAAGACCCTTAACTTAGGGGACATTGTTAAATTTACTGGTTGGGTTCGTCAAGAGGAAACTTTGGAGTATTATAGTAAGGCAGATATTTTTTGCTTTCCTTCTATCAGGGAATTTGGTGGGGCAGTAGTTATCGAAGCTATGGCTTGTGGTCTTCCTTGTATTGTGGCAAATAATGGTGGCATTGGTGAATATGTAACTGAAGAAACAGGGTTTAAAATAGAGCCGATTTCTAGAGAATATCTTACCCAGGAGTTAACTAAGAAAATACAAATCTTGGTTGAAAATGAAAAGTTATGGGAAGATATGTCAGTAAAATCAGTTGAGAGGGCGAAAGAATTTACATGGGAGGAAAAGGCGAAAAATATTGTATCGATATATGAGTCTATGGCAAGTCAAACATCATAACTATTTTCAAGATTTATTCACAAACAAAACTAACTAATATCTAAAGTCTGGTCAATATGTAAATGAAAAAAACATTTCATTGATTAATGATTGGTTGATATTATCGGAGATTGAGTAAACTAACGATTCTAGGAGTTCAGACAAAATGCTATCAAGCCAGGATTTTAATAATGTTTACAAAAAAATAGTATTAAATAATAATTTTTTTGAGAAAGACTCATATTATGTACAACAAAAGCCTAGGTATTTCAATACAATCAAGTTAATCCGTCAAATTTCTCTCCCAAAGCACCCTAAAGTTCTGGAAATTAGTGGAGGGCAAATTGCATTACTGACCAAAGAACTTTTTGAGTGGGACTGTACTGTTGCTGATGTGAATGAAACTTATAAACAAGGTATCTTAGATAATGAGATATCATTTCGTTGTTGCGATCTCTTACATGATGATTTGGAAGAGCGGAATTTTTACGATTTGGTGGTTATGTGCGAGATAATTGAACATATGCCAGTACCCCCCTATATTATTTTAGAAAAAATTCAAACTTGGCTCAAACCAGGTGGTTGGATATTTCTCACTACTCCCAACTTATATCGATTCAGAAATCTGGTCAGACTGGCACTGGGTTTGCGTGTGTTTGATAAATTCCTAATTCCTGAGCGTGGTTCGGGAATTGGTCATCCTCTAGAATATAGTCAAGAACACATGAAATGGCAGCTAGAAAGGGCTGGTTTTGAGTCAGTTAACATCCAGTTAAAACAACTTGATAATGCTGGGGCAACTATATGGACTCAGTTAGGTAGGATAATGGCTAGTCCACTTTATCTAATTCGTCCTCTGTGGCGAGATAAGCTAGTGGCAATTGCACAAAAGCCTAACTAACTCTGCTATTGCTCCAGAAGCAGCTATTGAGATAACCTATTCAAAAAAGAAACATGGGCGCTAACAACTCGCCAACCAGAGGAAGTACGCATCCATGTTTGACTTTGCCTGCCAACTTTTCCAGTTTCTTGACGCTGAAATTCAGTATTTGCTGTGGCAAAATCTCGACCATAAAATGAACGACTCTCGGCTTCAGAAATGTAAAAGACGGTTAATTATCACTGCCCTAAAAAGTTTGGGGCAGTGATAAAATTTTATACAGATTCCACAATTGATGTCCGACCACTTACTATCTTCATGGACGATCATTTCTTTCATTTTTTGCCAACCAGTTGGCTACTTTTAACTCTAATACTATGTCTCGAATAAATTCAAGTATAGACCAGATAATTATTTCGGGAATTGATAACAAGTAATTGATAAGATAGTATTTAATTTTCCAATCTAATTTAGCATTTTTTTCAATTTCTTCTAATTCTTGTGCCCAAGAATAAACTGGCTCTTCAAATAGACTATTCAATTTAATAAGATCAGGAAAGGTTTGTTTTGCTATAGCCCACTCTATTAATTTTGGTATGTCGATAAATTCTTGATTAATCTTCTTAGTTGTTGTATTAACATTAATCGACATTACTTCGTCTGTTGGTACATAGTTAGTTGATGCCCCAATGTGAGATAAAATCCGCTTTATATTTCCTTTGGGATCTGCTAGAATATCTTCTTGAAAACATACTAATATAGCTTCTTCCCCAAAAGCTTCTTTCCAAATTGTAATTGTTCTATAATAGAAATTGTAATATTTACTCCGATGTCGGCTTAGATGCAATAAGTATTCTATTTCTGAAATCCTACTCAGATCTTTTTTATATATTCCTCCCATTTCATAGCATATACCAGACCAAGCACGTTTGAGTGGATGGCGAATAAGTAATATTATTTTTAGGTCGGGGATAAGTTTGGCAATAGACTTAACTCTACTGATGCCTAATCTAGCATAATGTGGTGATATTTCACCTCTAACTTTTTTGATGTTTCCATTATCTGATTCGTCGAAATTACTCAAGTATGATTCGATACTTTGATCTAATAAATGCAATGCCGGGAAAAAAAATTTAGTTCTTTGGGTTTAGACAAATCAACTTCAGGATGTGTTTTTAACATACGAAATAGCCATGTTGAAGCACATCTTTGAGAGCCAATTCCAAGAAAGGTTGGTTTCATCCTAGGTTCTTAAATTCATCAACTATATTATATATTTGCATATATATGCAAATATTAAAACCTCTTGGCTCTCATCTTGCACCCAGGTTTCGGTAGGATAATCGCTAGTCCACTTTATCTAATTCGTCCTCTGTGGCGAGATAAGTTAGTGGCAATTGCACAAAAGCCTAACTAACTCTGCTATTGCTCCAGAAGCAGCTATTGAGATAACCTATTCAAAAAAGAAACATGGGCGCTCACAACTCGCCAACCAGAGGAAGTACGCATTCATGTTTGACTTTGCCTACCAATTTTTCCAGTTTATTGACGCTGGAATTCAGTATTTGCTGTGGCAAAATCTCGACCATAAGTAGTAATAACAGTCTCGATCAATACCCGCTCTAAATTAACTTTTCCACGAGCTTTTATAAAAGTGGCTATTGCCTCATATCCATAAAGATTTTCATTCACTCCATACCGAATAGTGTGGTGGCTATTCTAAAATAACTCGTCTAAAACATCCACATTATTACCAACTAAAGCTGCTTCATATTGCTCAAATGCTGCTGTTACTTCCGCAACAACTTCAGGAATATTAATCTCCATTTTCAACATCCTCCTACTCAACAATATTCTAAAAAATTCTCAGGAACTATTTTTAACTCCCCAGACTTAAATCTATCTATGGAAACCCAAAGCGCTGTTTTTTTTCGTTCTTTCTCCGAAAAAGTTAACTGTTCTATTTGATAAAACTTCTGGTCAGCAAAATCACATTTATATAACTGAATTAACTCGTGTCTTTGCTCCCCATTAAACACAAATATATTCTCAATACAGCCCAAATATTTAATATTAATTAACTCAGCTTGAATCTCTTCTTGAAATTCTCTCTCTAAAGCATCACGACTATACTCTCCAAAATCAATACCTCCACCCATCACCCGATAGAAAATTTCCTCTTTTACTGAGTCATAACCTTGGGAAATAAAAATGCGATCGCCATCTCTAATCAATCCCAAAGCCAGCACCCTAATCCTATTCTTTTTACTCATAATTTCCCCATATTTATTAGAGATTTTTCCCACCTATAAATAATATCAATTCCGATAAATAGGGGGCAGTTTTAATCATAAATACTACTTAGGTTTGAGCATTGTTACTTTTGTCGAAACCAGCCCCATATCTTGCTGGTAACCAATTAATAGTCAGACATATAACTTAACCAATAAAAATGGTGACCAGTCAGCAAATTACTAAGTAGAAAAAGAGGTGCATCGTTTTGAGCAGAACAAAAGTGCTGTTCTGAAAAATCATCTTTAATGAATCCCCTATTCTGAAGATTTTCATGTTTTATGTTTGAAGTTTTAGGAAGGTTCTAGGTTGTAGAAAACGGTTAATGGTTAATAGTTTTAGGAGGGTTGTAGATTCTAGGTTGTAGCTTGTAGAAAATGGTTAATAGTTTTAGATAAATAACATAAGTATACCCAACACCTACCACCTACCACCTAAAACCCAACACCCAATACCCAACACCCAATACCTAAAACCTAAGACCCAAAACCTAAGACCTTCTGGCATCAATTATCATGATCAAAATCCACTTCATCGTTATTTTCTGGCACAGGCCAATCTTCATTTTGACCACCAATAGTCAGTTTTTCTATAGTTACAAATTCCTCACTCAATCGTTGAAAAGCATTAATCAGAATATCTATTGCTAAAACATCACTAGTTCCCAAATCAAACCAACAACGACCCCACAATCCTTCATATTCCACCTCTGCCATATTGTGCATCACAGCCATCATACTTTGACCAACTATTTCCTGACTATATTCCATATAACTAATCTCTATTCCCATATCTTGAACTTGTAAATTTTCTGCATTAAACCCACCCAATTTTCCCAATAAAAACCACGACTCAAATACTTCTTCAATGTAATGTTTTTCTGCCATTGAAGGAACAGTCGTAAACTCCAACCAAATCCACACATCAAAAGGATTTAATTCGCGAAATTGTACTTCCATAAATATTTACTATGCCAAAATTTGTTTAGAGTAACTTGATTCATTTCTAGAGAGCAAAAAATCCCGATTTCCTGATATAAGCAATGGTAAAAATACACAAATTTGCCTAGATAAAACTCAAGGAAGCTATATAGCAATTCTCAAAAAGCGTGAGGTACAAAATTTTAGGTTTTAGGCAACAGATCCAGAAGGGAATAGGAATAAAAAAGATAACTGTACCTCATTCACCTGAGAAACGCTATAGGAATAAATAAGGAATTTTACTAGACATCTCCAAAAATTTACGAAGTATTTCTCTTGCTTAACTAAATCTTCTTTATAATTATCAAGCATTTTTGTTTGTTGCACGCCATTATCAGTCTTTGAGATATTTATTGTTCATAATTCAATGCTTTCTTGCATCTTTTTTTCTTTTATTACTCGGGTTTTATGTTAAGATGAATCTTAATCTTATTAGTAGTCAGGGGAATGGCATTTTAAACCCTATTAAAATTGTATTTTTAGCATTTATAGAAAGCGTTAAGGAGTCTATAAATTTGACTTTAACCGAAAATAAGGCAAGATATTTTAGCTTTTATGTAAGTCAACATCGAGCGGAACTATTTAGACTGGGTTGTGTCTAAAATTTACACTAATCAAGGCTTTTTTAGGTAGAAGATTGATATTTAGCTATAACTTGAGGATTTTTATATCTAAGTCATTAGTCGATAGTATTTATAAATTTATCACTACAATTATACCTTAATTTTTATTTTGGAGGTGTGTACTACTTATCTGCCAAAATAGTTTTGAGGAGCAGCCAATCCCAAAAAGCATTACCCAAAAATCACGCGCCTGCAAAAATATATCTATCATCTCAAAGTTGATAGACTACTATTTAGCAACAACTTAGTTAATATATAGTGAACCATTATCAGTTCAGTTATGCGCAAGTAATGAGGGTCGAAAATGAAATTTTAGGATTTCACAGATATAATCAATGACTATCGATAATACTAAACATTAGAGGTTTTAGAACAATTTTTTGTCTGGTCAAAAAATATGAATGTATTTGCACAGATTATTTAACTTTACTATAGCAATCCTAATTGATTTGTAAAAAATGCAAAAGTAGATAAAAATTATGGATATTTTACCCCCGTTGCCTTTTGCCTTTTTTCAGAATCTTTTACACACAACCCAAGTCGGACTGCTATATAAAAAGTCGTATTAATTTTTACTTTTGCCTTTGAGATTCCTATCCTGCGGACTGCTTTGCAAAAGCAAACGCTCTGCTTCCGAGTCTTCGCGCTTTTGACTTAAGGCAAGCGCTGGTAACTCTGGTGGCCCCCACGTACCAACCCCATCTCTAATAGCATCTCGCATCGGGTCACAAGGTCGGTTTCCATTGTCAATTTTATTAATATTTTTGCACTGTTCAAAAAACATTTGTGCCACTAAACGTCTTGGCAGTTGGTTTGATTTTGCCAAAGCTATATCGAAATTTTTCCTAGCTTTTTCTCTAATAGATAAATTATTATCTTTATTATCAGCTTGAGAAACTAAAATTTGTGCTTTCAGATAATGTACTTCTGGGTTATCTGGAACTTCCGATAAAGCTTTATCAACATATTCTAAAGCCTTTTCCAACTTGTCTAAATCTCGATAAGCTACAGCCACTCCTCGATCAGCCAAATGATGGGGATAAGCTTGTTCTTGTAGTCTTTCTATTGCCTTAGCTGGGTCGGAAAATGGCAAATTTACAGCCAACATTAAATCCATATATCCTTTCATTAAATTTAACTCTGGATCGGATGAATTTATCCTTTCTGCTGCCTCAAAATAACTAAATACTTTTTTCAGTTTATTCAAAGCTTTAGGAGTTCCTTTTAGTGTACCTTCAGTAGATAAAATATAAGCACCTTCTAAAAAATGACCAGTTGCCGCATAAATATTACCACGAACTGGATTACTTGCGATTAAATTTTCACCTACTTCTGTAGTTTTTTGAGCATATAATTTTAGAGATTCCCAGTTTTCATCCAAGTAATGTAAGGAAGCAAGCATTGCATAAACAAGAGGTTCACTTATTTCTTGGGATTCGGCTAGTTTTAAATAATCTTGAGCTTTTTGATAATTTCCCTCCTCAAACATATACTTAAAAGCTGCTTCAGTTTTTTCTCCTATGTTGTTATCAGGATTGTTCTTACGAAAAGGGTCTCCAATTGCCGGACTAATCCCCAAGCTAAGACTAATTAAAGTAACACTATAGATAACTGATATTTGCCGTAGTATTTGCCATTTTTGCCACCAACTAAATGATTTTTTTTGCATAAATTATTTGGCTCCCAACTACTTTCAACTTGACTATTTGTGTAGACTTTGTTATATTCTTCTTAAGATATATGATTGATAAATTATTGTCTCAAATAGTCAATACAGATGGGATCTTAACACAAACTTGGCAATAATAAAATTCCTGTGCAGGGGAAATCTAAATTCTTAAACTGACAAACTAAAAGATAAAATTGCAAATAAAAAACATAAAATCTATTAATGCTTTATCTGAAAAACTTAGATTATCATCCAGCAGCTAGTGTCACTCCTATCCTCAAAAATATCAACATGGAACTAGCACCTCAACAAATGGGACTAATTATAGGTTGTAGTGGCTCTGGCAAAAGTACACTATTAGAAATATTAGCTGGTCTAGCTCAATGCTCCACCGGGGAAATCTCTTGGCGCGACCAAAAATTAACCTCCGAACACCTCCAACAACTAGGTGGTTTAGTATTTCAATTCCCAGAAAGGCACTTCTGCGGAGGCACTATTCTCGAAGAACTACGATTAGGCCATCCAGAGTTACGACCAGAACAAATATCTTGCGCCCTCGAAGAAGTAGGTCTTGGCCATTTACCATTACATACATCACCTCAAGCTTTAAGTGGTGGTCAACAACGTCGCCTTGCTTTAGCAGTACAGTTAATTCGCCAGCCCCATCTACTCATGTTAGATGAACCAACAGCCGGATTAGATTGGTCTATGCGCAAGCAACTAGTGAATCTATTGGCCAAACTCAAAACTCATTGGAGTTTATTAGTTGTTACCCACGATGCCAGCGACCTTTTATCTATAGCAGATAAATGTTGGACTTTAAATCATGGGCATTTGCAGTCTGTTGACCCTGCCAGTCTCATATCTACAGACCAGGCTCCAGTAGCATCTTTAACATCTTCTCCGGCCTAAAAGCCTGAATATTCCCATTCATCTAAATCAAACCACGAAAGCTGTATTGGTTTAGATTCAGAACAGAGTGACACGATCGCTTCTGTTAGAGGTTGAATAAAGTTGGTATTAGTTTATGAGGCAGAAGTTAATTATGTCTCTAGCCGTCTTATTCAAATATTCATTGACTTGATTTTTCCGCCGATCAGAACCGAGCTTCTTGTTTAGTCAGATACTTAATTTCTTGTTTGTCTTTGTGAGAAAAAAGTTTGGCTCGACATTTATTAAACCACTGATTTTTGGATTTGAGTCAACGCCCATCAATAATAAAAGATTCGTTGGTATAACTAATGACAGTAGCCAGATTATTCCATCCCATATCAATAGAGATTGCTTGCTCATAAACGAATGCAGCATCCTAAAATCTACCTTTTTGTTTGGGCAGTATTCGGATTAAGCAAATCCGATACCTTCTCAAATTGGAAGGAAGACTTATGTAGACAGAGCTATAAACTCTTGTGTATTAGACCTCTGCGAAAAAGATATAGATTTTTTGCAGGAGTAGGCAACAGGGAAAAGCTCCGTACGGCAACAGGTAAGATATTTTTACGCGCGAAGGCACGAACAAGGATTTTTTAGGGTGACTTTTTCTTTCCGATTCCGCTCTAATTAAAAGGTTTATTTATTTTCCACGCCTATGTCTATTGACCAGAATTAGGAATCTTGAATTTCCAGTTGTATTTAACAAAATCATGGCTAAATCTAATTTGAATAATCAAGGGGAAATACCCATCTTTCAGCAAGTACCGAGGAAGATGGATTTTCTCACCGATTACTCCTTCTTTCTTCATCGAAAGTAATTTACAGCCCAACATTAAACAAGTTTTTGAACAAGTGACACAATTGTGTCAATATATCTTTTTCTGATTTATTCAGTTTCAATCTAACCGTTTGAGTCAAAAATATATATCTTTGTTCCGCTAGATACTTATTATTTTAGCGGGAACTTAATTGAAGAGTCAACTAAACCCTGACTCCAAATTCCCTATACAACCAAGCGACGCTATGGTCGCAGTACCCTTTGGAGGTTAAGATGGAATGGCACGTCACAGATGCCCAAAGCTTAGGAATTATCGATCGAGAAATTGGCCCTCATGCTTTTTCTCCAGCAGAGTACGAGATTGTTCGGCGGGTAATATATGCCACAGCAGACTTTGAATATAAGTCTCTGGTTAGTTTTTCTGAACATGCTTTGCAGTCAGGGGCAGCAGCTTTGGCCGCTCGTACAACTATTGTGGTAGATGTGCCAATGGTACAGGTAGGGATTACCCCAGTTATTCAAAGTACCTTTGCTAACCCTGTTTACTGTTCAATGGATGCTATAACCAGACCTCAGAAAGAAAAAACTAATGCAGCTTGGGGAATTGAAACTTTAGCTAGACGTTATCCAGAGGGCATTTTTGTCATAGGTCAAGCTCAAACTGCTCTGTGTGCTATTGTCGATCTAATTGAAGCAGAGGAAATTCGGCCGGCTTTGGTGATTGGTACACCTTCTGGCTTTGTGGGGGTAGATGTGGCAAAATCCCGTTTGTACGATTCGATGATTCCTCATATCCGGATTGATGGCCGCAAGGGCAGTGCAGTTGTAGCTGTCGCTATTATTAATGGTTTAGTGGACTTGGCTTGGCAAGCCTATGGTCAACAAGGGCAAGGCAACTAATATCTAGGATCGGTTTGGTCAATGGGCGATCGCGTCCTACTTCTTTCTCCAGAATTGCTTGGTGGGCGTTGTTGATTTTTCCTACGGGATAAGCGCACCTGATTAATTACTTCAACAAAGGCATCTCGTCTCAGATAAGGATAATCACTCACCCACAGATTTACTGTGGGAAGATAAACATCTGAACATTTAGCAATTTGTCCTAAATCCTGTTGATAAGACATTACTAACATTACAGCTACCTGACCTCTAGAAATTCCTTGATGATAACGACGCAGTGGTGCTTGAATTTCAGCCACAAATCCTGTTTTATCTCCTACCTCTAAATTGATTCGTTGCTCTAAATTTTCTACTATAATTAGTTCCCCTTTTTTATTAACTGTTTCTTCCTGACCAGTTACTTCTTCTGTAAGATATACATCTAAAACTCGCCCTTGCCAGAGACCACTGTATGGATATCGTCTAAATTGAAGATTGCGGAGACTAGCTAATAGCACTGGCCCCCACAACCAATAAAGACCTGCTGTAATTCCAATTAATAAAAATAAAGGGTCTCCATCATCATGAGCAAAAACATTAATTAAAACGATGGTCAAAACCGAAACAGCCGAAATTAAAGCTCTTTTAAAAACATCAGAGAAATTTCCCCAATAGTGAACATATTGATCGCTTGTAGCTACAGTAGGAATTAATTGTTCAAATATTTGACGAGTTAACGGAAATAGCATTGATAAATGTTGTAACTCAGTTAAAGTTTAATTTTATCTTGTGACTGGTCTAACAGCATCAGTTCGATCGAACCTTGTTATTTATACCCGCGCTCTCCTGTAAGGTAGGGTCGGGAGGGCACGGATGTTTCATTCTAAAAATTTCTCATTGCTACAATCGTGATGCAGTCAAATGTTCAGCCGATATTTTCTCCTAATTCATAAATTATGAAGAAAAACTTTTATAGCAGTACGTTTTTTGGCGTTTGATAAGAAATTTTGGTTGTAAGTAGGGACGTTGCTTGCAACGTCCCTACTCCGTAGGGAAATGTCCGCGCCCTATTTACGTAGTGCTATACAATTACCACTGGTAGACAAGCCAAACCCATCTAAATACTATAAATTATGAAATTCTCGCCCTCTAAGTATTTCAAAAATAAGATGGGTTTGCCCTGCCATTGGTAGAGACTTGGAAAGGATGAAAGTTCAAAATATTAGCCGAGAATGAAATAACCCTAGGGTCGGAGGAGGTTAATAAACCCGCGGAATTACTTCGGCACATAGCCTAGTAGTCTGTCAACTTTGAAATGATGGATATATTTTTGTACATTTTATTGTTGGGGTAATGCTTTTTGGGATTGGCTACCCCTCAAAAGTATCTTGACAGACCACTAGAGATGAATAACAATCAATATTGTGCTTACTTTAGCAATTTGCTAGTATGAATATGATTGCCAGCCCGGCAGTTTGTTGGGTAACCATCGGATTGGAGACGTACTTCTACTTTGGAGCACGCCTTTAGACCGGAAAAAGGTTTGGCCGATTAGGCAAGGCGTAAACCCCGTATCGTGTTTTTGGCTTTCGCCGACATAAAAGGCGAGGCTAAATGAAAAGCCCAGTAGTGCATAGCACGGTTTGGTAATTCCGGTGGCCTGGCTCATGCGCAACTTCGGTCGAATGTCAATGCACGAGTGTCAAACTTTATTAAATATTAATTAATTATGCAAAGATTTATCTCGCCCATGCTCACCAGTTTGATTTTGGCCTTGTGGGTGAGTGCAATTGCTGTAATCTCAGTTCAGAATGCCACCCCAATATCTTTAAAATTTATTGGTTTTCGGTCGATCGAGATGCCTGTAGGAATAATACTGGCTTTTACCGTGGGCGTGGGTCTAATCATTAGCGGTATTCTCCTCCCACCCCTATTAAACATCGCAGCAATGAAACATAATCAAGAAGACTTTTGACCAAAAAAATAGGGTCTCAAGCCTCCCCTTTTAAGGGGATAAAAAGCGGTCGTTTTGCTACGCAACATATAAAGCCGAGCTTCCCGTAGGGTGGGATGGCAAGGTTTCCTCGACATATAATCGACCAAGAGAAAAGAACATTCTGCATCTTACAGCAGATTCCAGGTTAATGTGGTACACCGAACGGGGTGAATCTGTTTCACCTGTTACCTCACAGGAGTGCACTACCAGATTCGTCTGTCGCCGACGCGGGGTCGCACCGCTACTCCCCTCCCAGACTTTCCACGCTTGCCACACTTGCCACTCCCTAAAACCATAAATATATTTACTGTACTTCATAAAGTTGGAAATTGCTGTATCTTCAAGCCTCCCTATTGCAGGAGGTAATGATAACTAATAACTGATATAGCAACGCATTAAGGTGTTTGACATTCCTCTGTTGCCTTATGGATCTGTTCCCTGTTGCCTTTGAACCTAGACTTATTGTCCTAACTAAAAAACGTACTGCTATAACTGATAACTGAAATGACTCTAGAGCGATTATGCTCAACCAAACACCTCGATTGGCTTAAAAATCAATAACTAGGGCTCGCTAAATCAATCAAAAACTTTTATGAATCAATGTTTTGAAGACTATTCAATCTACCAAAAATTGCAAAAAAATAGTCTTTAACTCATCAAAAATCTGGTCGGTTGCGGTGCTTATCTAGTAGATAAACAGATATTCCTGACAAGAAAACTCTTGCCTTATGGAGCAGATGAGCTGTTGCCTATCCCCACGAAAATACTTTTTCAGCAAGCTCTAACTATAGATTATTAGTGATAGTTAGTCATAGGGTCAAAAAAAAGCTTGAGGAGAAGTTGACCTCTTCAGGGGTTGAAATACCGGAAAGGAGTTACTAAGTCCATAGCAGATGCAGCATGGTACAGGTTTAAAGAATGGCTAGAATATTTTGGTGGTATTTATGGCGTGCCTGTTTTAGCAGTAGAGCCTACTTACAGCAGTTTTCTAAGTTATGAAATACATATATTGACGATTTTAGGGTGATGGGGTGATAGGGTGATAGGGTGATAGGGTGATGGGAAACAAGTAAAAAATATTTACCCTGTTAAAATTCAGGTTATTGTACCTCACGGGCAACGGAAAGCGCTGTATAATACATCATAGGATTGTTCTAACTGTGGTGAGACAGTTGTAAGCCGACTGACTACTAACCAAAGAAGAAAAGTCAAACCTGATGTGGCAATTTCGGTTGCTTGAGCACTGAGAGAATGTCACAGCTTATAGACCTGACCATCAATCAACAAGCGAGTAATTCCCTTAGCTTGTAAATAAGTTGTTGTTTTATGCAACATTTTACCATCAGGAACTTTAAGTATCCTTTGGTTGCGGGCCGAAAATCTGTGCGCTACTCGGTGATTCTCAAAAACTGGTAAAGTTTTCTCCTGAGATTCTTCTACAGGTATTTGTCCCAGTTCACCAAAAGCTATCAAAGGTCGAGTCACTAATTCTGTAAACCTATCGACCACTAAATAACAAGTTTTGGGAAGAGCAGACTCACTTAGAGGTAAAACGGTGACTGTTGAGTAACCAGTATTGTGTAAAGACAATTCATAGGAAGTTTCTACCCCCTCCTCATCAAGCTTATCTTCATCCTCAAAATCTTCCTCATCAAAATCTTCGTCGAAATCGTCTAAATTTTCAGGTTGAGACAGTAGGTCTTCTGCGAAGATTTCTTCTATTTCTTCCTTGGGGAGGTCGTAGCTACTCTCAAATCGATCGTTTGATTTCTGCTGTGGCTTTGGAGTCGAAGATAGCTTTGGTAGTTCTATTAATTTCCTCTCAGTCTCTGAATCTTTAGAGGAAGCGAAACGTTTGCGCCGTCTTTTCACACCTCCAACTACATCAGAATCTCGATCCTCTGACTCTTCTATTTCGGGTATTTCCCCGGTTATCGTCGTTTCATCCGTATCATCATTAGTATCCTGTCTAGTATTTTTTGGCGAATGGGAACGGGCTGAACGTTTTTGCTTTTGCTGAACTAAGTCTTTGTATTCATCTTCTGGTAAACTACCTTGTAAAATACGTCTGATTGTAGAACTACTCACACCATAACGATCGGCTAGAGTAATAGTATTTTCTTCCGTCGTTTGATACAGCTCAACGATTTCAACTTTTTCTGAATCTGAGAGTTTTGTAGGTGTCATACTTGATAAGTATATAGTTAAATATAATCAGACATCTGCATCATTGTCTTATAATTATTGATGAAACTGACACAAAACGTGGTCGTAGAGTGACAGTTTCATCTTGTACTGACGTTTCATAAAACGTTCCTACTACTTTCACTAAGACTGTCAGCACTGGTAAATGTTTGGACAATCAGCAATTTTAACTATCTTCCTAAATACTAACTTTCTTTAGTAGTATTTAATTCAAATTCAGTAGTAGTCTATGTATAGATAGATGATAATAATAATAATATAAATAAATTTAAGCCCGTGACGAGGATTGAACTCGTGACCTCACCCTTACCAAGGGTGTGCTCTACCACTGAGCCACACGGGCATTTTTATTTCAATCCTGTTTGTGAGTGGGCCGAGCTGGATTTGAACCAGCGTAGGCTTAGCCAGCGGATTTACAGTCCGCCCCCATTAACCACTCGGGCATCGACCCATTTAACTCACAATAATATATAGTAGCACAACCTGAAAAAATTGCAACAATTTTTTGAAATAAAATCCTGGAAAGTCAATACAATCTATATACCATATAACCTCAGAAGGTTACAAGTATAATCTGTGATTTACCGAGGCGATCGCTCCACCATCGCCTTACTCGGAGTTTATCTAAAGTCTAATAACTATAACGTTGGAGTTGAAGCAAACATCAATTACTGCTTGAGAGTGAAGCGATCGCCTTACTCGGAGTTTATCTAAAGTCTAATAACTATAACGTTGGAGTTGAAGCAAACATCAATTACTGCTTGAGAGTGGAGCAAACCCCATACTCAGACTATCTCTAACATCTCAAAACCCCAACGTTGGAGTTTGATCAAAAAAATATTGTTGTAGGGCCAAAATTTGCATAGACCAATTGTGCAGCTCAAGCCATAAACTCTCCCGTCTCTTGCAATGAATGTAGTCGGCGATAAATCCCCTCTTTGCCCAATAACTCCTCGTGAGTACCAACTTCAACAATCCTACCTTTGTCAAGTACCACAATTTTATCTGCCTCCCTTACCGTACTTAGTCTGTGGGCAATAATAATTGTAGTCCGAGTCCCGAAAATATTACCCATTGCTAACTGAATTGATCGCTCACTTTCATAATCCAAACTAGAAGTTGCTTCATCAAAAATTAGTACATCTGGATCGACTAATAAGGCCCTGGCAATTCCTACACGTTGTCGTTGACCACCGGATAATCTCATTCCTCTTTCGCCCACAACCGTATAGTAACCTTGAGGCATTTGTTGAATAAATTCATCAGCTTTTGCAATTTTACAAGCATCTTCAACTTGTTCAAAAGATGCTTTTGGGTTGCCGTAAGTAAGATTATCTAACAGAGTGCCATTAAAAATATCTACCTCTTGATGAACAATTGCTAATCTACGTCGATAACCAGTAATATCTAGAGTACTAATATCTTCTCCATCGATTAATATTCTGCCTTGATTTGGTTGAAAATATCTGAATAGTAGCTTAACTAAAGTAGATTTGCCTGAACCAGATATTCCCACCAAAGCAATTGTTTGACAAGGTTTAATTAACAAGTTTATCTCATGTAAAACAGGCTTGTTTAGATCGTATCCAAACTTGACATGACAAAACTCTAGTTTACCTGTAAATTCATAGGGAGTAATTTCTGATAAGTGGGTAATTTCTTCTGTTAAATTTGCAGCATCTGAACCTGTAGGTAACTGCATAAATTCGTGAAAGCGAATCATTGAAGCATAGCGCCGGGCAAATTCTTCAGCCAGTTGACTAATGGGAGTTATCTCTGCATAAGCCATGCTAGCTAAAGTATATGTAGTGACAAAATATCCCAGAGAAATTTCACCTGAAACTGTGGCTGCTAATGTAAAGCCAAGAACTAAGAAAAGGCAAAATTGCACAATAGTTGTCTGATACATAAACAACTTAACATAGCCTCGGTGAAGCCGATAAATAATAACTTTTAATGCTCTTTCAATCCGAGTTTTTTGTCTGTACAATTCTGGGGTTTCTGTCGCAAAAGCTTTGACGGTTTTGATATTAGTAATAAGCTCTGAGTTGCGACTTTCTGTATTTTCTTCATATTTGTCAAAAACTGCTTCAATATTAGCAAGATATTTGAGAGTTTTGAGAGTGAAGCTAAGGATAAAGATAAATGAACCAAGGAATAAAATAGCAATCGGCCATTCGATTAAAAAGATAACGATAAAAATTCCAAATACTCTTACTAATTTGGGGATTAAATTAGCTGCAATATCTGGGTAAGTCCATGTATGGTTTAAGATTCCTTTGGCGATGCGGTTGGCAATGCGTCCTGGGTTATTTTCGTCATAGAATTCTAGGGGTAGGGTGAGAATTTTTTTGACGGCATTTTGGAAATGATCCCGACGTGCTTTGAGGGGAACAACCCAATGATACCAGTGCCCTAGCCAAGCGATGCTTGGGCCTTTGGTGATGGTGACTAGAAATATTAGTCCTAATGGCACTGATAGGGATAATAATTGGTTGTTGGGTAGCCCAGTTAAGTGGGCAATTGCTCCAATTAAGTTTTCCATAGGCCAGTCTGTAGGACGACCTGAGAGTACGTTCAAAATCTGGCCGATCGCGTATGGAACTATTAAATCAACTAGTTCTAGGACGCTTGATGCCCCAATGCTGAAGATGGAAAGTGGCAGATATGCCTGGTAATATTTAATGATGTCCCGGAAAGTTGCCATAATTCTGATTCAGATATTTTAGAGGCACTGCTATGCATATTATTACAATTGTAATACATAAAGTAGCACAAATAATCAGTATCAGATTTGAATCAGCAAATTTAGATGTTGGATGAGAAAAATAGGTCGTAATGTTCAGCAATTAATAATTAATTATTACCTCTGTTTGAAACGGATTGGATTGACTAAAAGGAAAATTTTTTTTGTCTCTTGGTGGATTAGACATTCATCGTTCCCTTCGGGACTGGAGGGACAGGAGACTAGCTCTTGCAGAGCCGCTCCGAAGAACATGTTGCGGAGCACTGGCACCATCCCAGCCTACGTTCATTAATGGATAATGGATAATGGATAATGAATAATTATTTCTACAGCAATTATTAATTATTCGGGAAAGCTTTCAACCTCGATCTATTAATTATCAATTGTCAATTATCAATTATTGCTCATAGGCTTTAAATCTTAATTATTTGGTAAATAGAAACTATAACTGTTGAAATAATTATGATTGATATTTATTGTGAATGTCTCCAATCTGGTTTATGGGATGAACCAATAAATGCTATTAGTAACCTAGCTTTTTTCATAGCAGCATGGTCAATTTGGCGTTTATCACATTGTTTGAGTGTACGATTGTATCGTGTAAAACTGTTAATTTATTTAATGATAGCTATTGGCATTGGCAGTAGTTTATTCCACACATTTGCTACTGGTTGGGCATCGTTACTGGATATTATACCTATAGTAATGTTCCAACTATTTTATCTATGGGTCTATACTCGTCGAGTAATGAAATTAGAATATGGAATGTCGGTAATTTTAGTCCTAGGTCTACTAATTTCTAGTTTGGTAAGTATGCAACTGATGATATTAAATGGTTCGCTTAGTTATCTACCAGCTTTTCTATATTTATTAGCATTAGGAATTTATCATTTTCGAGAAGATAAACAGGGTAAAATACTGCTTTTAATTGGAGCGGCAATATTTATTGTAGCCCTCTTTTTCCGAACTATTGACCAAGATATTTGTGCTATTTTTCCCTTATGTACTCACTTTATATGGCATTTATTAAATGGATTGATGCTTTACTTTGTTATGAGGGGCTTACTATTAAATTTGAAAGTAAATCCATCAAATATTCAATGAAAAATTATTGCATAATGGGTAAGACCAATGCGCTCGAACAATGCTATCAAGCCAGCTTTAGTAATTTATAGACTTTATGTATGATATTTATGATAGTGCGGGGCAAGATGCTCTGCTTAAATTAAGCCCACGTTTGTTACCAAGAAAATCTTAATAGCTATCAATAAACGTCACGAAGAAATGGTTAGAGGCTATGCCTTCTGAAATTCAGAATTCAGAATTCAGAATTCTGACTCTTACCAATTTGTATCAAACTTTTAGGCAATAATTACAACAATTAGTATAATATGAAATCCGGTTATACAGTTGCCGTCAAAACTACCTTTATTAATGCAAACCTTCTATCGAAGAACTCTAGATAATTCCCATTATTAAATTTTCTCTCTCTCCTAACTCTTGTACGGGCACATTATACAATAACTCATTACCCGGACTTAATATAGCATTTCCCAGAGTCATAAGCTACACTTATAGGGATAGTTTTTATAGCGATCGCTGACACCAAGCTCCGCTAACGTGTAAATTGATGAAACCTTATTCTATAGACTTAAGAAAAAAAATTGTAGAAATTTGGGTTCGTGACAAAATTTCTATAAGAAAAATAGCTCAAAGGTTTGGAGTCGGCAAAAGTTTTATTCAAACATTAATCAAAAAATATCAACCAATTGGAGATATTAGACCTTTACCCCAAGCAGGAAGTTCTCCAACTTTAGTTAAATAATCAAGAATTAGTAATCTTAGTAGAAATAATCGAGAAAAATAATGATGGAACTTTAGAAGAATTATGTGAGTTACTGGAGACAGCCACCGGAGTTAAAGTGGGAAAAAGTACGATGGGAAGAATTAGCTAAAAATTAAACTATATCCTAAAAAAACATTATATGCACGCCTCGAAATAAAATGTTGAAGTGGAAGATATGCATAGTAGAGTATTGGGAAATAGTCAAAGTCTTCAAGGTAGATAATTTAGTTTTTATAGATGAATCACCGAGTGAATCTAGCAATACTTCGGCTATATGCTAGAGCTTTAAAAGGAACAAGAGCTCTCTTGAGAAAAACTTCAAAAACGAGGGGAAAATATTTCGACAATAAGGGCAATATCTTTAGAAAAAGTTTTGGTAAAAGCTAATATTGATGGAGCAGTAGACGGAGTAACTTTTGTTTGTGCAGCATTCGCTACGAAGGCTTTGATAGTTAAAGAAGTAGTCCCATTGCTATGAGCTTCTGTCATAATCGATAACGCTAAAATTCACTTAGGAGAAATAGTCAGGAAAGTTATTGAAGAAGTTGGAGCTAGTCTCATATATTTACATCCTGATTCACCTGAAGAGTCTCCAATTGAAAATTTTTGGTCACAGGTTAAAGCTCCAAACAAAAAAATTAAAGCAAGAAACTATAAAGATTTAATCAATGCCATTACCTCAGCTATGTTACAAGTTACCCAAAAAGATATTCGTAACTGTGAGAATTGCTAGATAAACTTATAAAAATATTTCAATCCTGAATTAATAGAAAAAATCAACAAGTTGACCCAGATGTATGACAACAAAAAAAATCTGACTGCAACTTTTGTACAAAATCACTTTTTAGGTAATACCGAGGGTGAAAAAAAATCCTACAAAGAATAAAGGCAGTTGAAAGATTTTTGTTCGTGATATCTCTAATTGACAAAAAAGAGAGATTTACCCAAAGAAATATTTAAAGACTATTGCTCAGTCAGGAGATGACTCTTAGCCACACCGGAAGTATTTGTAGCAAACATTTATCACGGCTGGTATAAGTTAATTTGGCTAATTTGGCGTTGCATATTTACAGGATGATTTAGGAATTTTGGATTTTGGATGCGTGGATTTTGGATTAAGGAATTGCCCGAGTTCCTTCATTGAAAAACAATGAATAAATTGATGATTTGCCATTTCATCCTTTGCCGAATGCAACGCCAGTTAATTTTTTGGTAAAATTTACCACCACGAACTTTAACTCCTATCAGGGAGTTAGCAAATTGTTAATTGTGATTAGATAGACAAAAACTTAGAAAGCATTTTCTGATGTTCCTCAACAGTATTTTCTGGAACATAATCAAAAATTTTAATTTGTTCTCCTTCTTGATTTTCTGGGGGAAGCGGAGAATTTGCAGCACATAAAAAAACTAATCCCACTGACCAACCAAAACCCCGTTCTTTTTCCTCACTGGCATATTCTAAATACCCTAATAACTTTTGTTTTGTAACTTTAATACTTAACTCTTCCTCCGCAATTCTCTGAATAGCATCCTCAATATATTCTTGATAAAAAACTGTACCTCCAGGAATATGCCACAAATTATTCCAAGCAGCATCTTTTCTGAGAATTAATACCACACCTGTTTGAGTTTTAACAACTAATTCTACAACCAGTCTAGGAACCTGAGAATATAATAATTTGAACTGTTCAGGAGAAAAAGGTTTTTTGCGACTCATCTAATTTGGTTCCGTTCAAGCTAGATTTTGATTATTTTAGAATAGGTAATTTATAGCAGTTTTTAATTTTTATAAGATAGGTTTCATTACTTCCTTATTCTGGTAGGAAAGGAGTTGAAAGAGAGGTCAATCTAGTTCATTAATCTGCTCTATTTCCATATGACGAGCGACCGAATAAGGGGAAATGTTTTTCCCACTGTTGCCCTCTGGAGCTGTTTCCTGTTCACGTCTGTACATAAGTAGTCAAACAAAATTAATTGTATATTTGATGGTCAGGTTAAATAGGTAGAAAAAATAATTTTTAGCTCCAGGGTGAAATCACACAACTATATTTTTTATTCCCTACTCCCTACTCTCTATTTCCTACTTTCTATTCCTGTAGGCCATTCGTCGCTAAAAATATTAAATTAATTTTGCAAAGGTACTTATCAATTGAATTCTATGGAAAATAGCTTAACACAAAATAACTGGCAGAAAATTCTTAACTAAAGAGTCTGCCAGTATTAAAATAAAAGTAAAAATCAAATTAACTTGACAATACAATTAATTAGTGGGGGTGAGAATAATAACCGTACGTTGATTAACATCATCGGCAGGATCTGTACCAGATAAAGGTTGAGAAAAACCCATTCCTTTCCCCACAACTTGATATGATATACTCTGTTGTTTAAGGTACTCTACCACTGCATCTGCTCGTTCTTGCGAAATCTCTTGATTTAACTCAGCTCCACCAATGCTCGAAGTATGACCTTCAACTCTAATAACCACTTGATCGGGATTATACTCCTTAATTTTGACAACCATATCCTGAATATTTTGCTCTGCTTGGGGAGATAATTCTACTGTGTTAATATCAAATTCAACTTTACCTAAAGTTTCTGGTTGAGCAAGAGTCTTCCCCTGTGACTCAGATGTGGCAGCCATATCAGTAATATCTGTCGTTTGAGGTTGTTCGGTAGTAAAAGACTCAGTTTCGGTTTTTTGTTCACTAGGAGTTTGAGCTTCTGGTTGAGAGACCGTGGTAGTTTCAGTGGTCTCAATAGTTCCTTGTTCTCCAGAGGATACTATTGGGGATGGGGAACTAGAGGTAGAGTTAATAGTAGGAGTTACGGTTATCTCGGTTTCTGGTGTTTGGGCAGTAGTTGTAGAGTCTGTTGTTGAAGTAGTTGAAGTAATAGTAGGAGTTACGGTTATCTCGGTTTCTGGTGTTTGGGCAGTAGTTGTAGAGTCTGTTGTTGAAGTAATAGTAGGAGTTACGGTTATCTCGGTTTCTGGTGTTTGGGCAGTAGTTGTAGAATCTGTTGTTGAAGTAATAGGAGTTATGGTTGTCTCGGTTTCTGGTGTTTGGGCAGTAGTTGTAGAGTCTAGCGGAGATATTTCTGTTACTTGATTTTCTTCAGTCTCAGAGTCTACATTTTCAGTTGGTTGAACAGCAATAGTAGGGCGTTTAAAAGCATCTGGGCGTGCAAAAGCCCAGCCACAAATTACAATGAAGCCCATCCACACAGCTAAAATAGTTGGACCTAGTAGGTAAGGATTATCTTTTTTTTTTCAGTGGTCATATCTAATAAAGCTCCTAATTGATTTATCTGATTACTTGTATTTAACTAATATAATGCTCAAGGTTTCCTAAATCTGCAAGTACAACTAACTGTAGTTATGATTGCAATTGGGAGATTTGGATTTTTGCCCCTACCCATAACAGAATTTTATGGTAGAGCGCATAAATTGTAACATATTTTTCAGAAGTTCTGTAGATTCCTAGTGGATTATTCCTGTATTTTGTTCCGATGAAGAAAGTAAACAGCTCTAACCTTTATTATCTTCTTAGTTCTTCGTTTCCTAGCTGATGATACCGTAGAGCGGCTAACTTATATTTAGATTTTAGATAGTAAGTAAGAGACGTTCCACCAGAACGTCTCTTGAAAGTTTGTATTAGTCTTAACTAGCCAACTGTATAGGCAGTAGTAACTCCCCACCAAAGGAGTAAGACTATGCCACCGAGGATAAGCATTGCAGAAATGGCGATCGCGCTGGGAGTATCTGCTCCCTTAAATTTCATAATTCCACGGTTAAGGTCTGACATAATATTTATCTCCTAATTATATTTTTGATTTTAGCTAAGATTTTCTGGAAATATGTCTATGCTGCTACTATATTTTCTCCTATTTCTGTTTCTGATTCGTCTCTAAATTTAAAATAATAATAAAGATTAGCAATGGTCATATTTGAGGCAGTTTGTAAATTAGATAATCCTAGGGTTTTGTAACCTGTGTTGACTGACTGTAGACTGATATAAGTCTCAAATTGTTTCCTTAATTCTGGTTTGATTAAAAATGATATTTGGTCGTGCAAAGATTGAGCATGAGATTTTTGTTTTAAGTCTTGATAATTTTGTTGTTCTGGTGCTTCTGTGAGGGCGGTGTTTGTCTCGGCAGTTTCGGTAATTTCTGACTCTAGGAAATCTGCACTTTCTAATAGTTTTAGTTCGGATGGAGGGAGAGAGAGTAACCAATCAATTTGATTTTGCCAGAGGTTTAATGCTGCTAAGTCGTGATGATAAATTCTGGTAATTTCTGGAAAGATAAAATCTAGTTCATCTTCTGTTTTTATCCGGTTAATAACTGTTAGAGAGTCTTGGCGAATTTTTGCTTGAAGATGGGAGAGATGGTTGCTCACCGCCGTCGGTTCATTTTGTAGTTGATAAGTTAATATAATTACCTGTTCGATAGCCCAACTACATTCGACTCGGCGCAGGTGTCCGGGGGCGGAAGTTTCTGATAATAAATGGGGATTATTATAACTAGCTACAGCTTCTGATAAAATTTATCGAGCGTTGGCTAATTCCATATTTATGGAACTTTCATCTGCTATTGAAATGGCAGTTTTTATCAGTTTTATTGCTTCAATAAATTTGCCATAAGCTTTAATAAATTCCAGGCGATGTTGTTCAAATTTAATATCATCTGTCACTTCATCCAAGCGTTGAATAATTTCTACTCCTTGACTTCTTAGGGCATTTTTTAAGTCAATAAAACCATCTTTAACTTCCAGACGGAATTGTTTCACATCTTCCCTAAGTTTCAATGTTTGATGCAAATTTACTGCAGATAATACTACTGCCGTAACTGTTACAACTCCGATTAAAGCTGTTATTGCTTGTAATACTCCAAGGCTAGATTGAATTGTTCTAGTACCTGGCAATAAACTCTACTTAAGTATTATTATTGAACATTAATTATCTCTAATTTATCTAGATAATGATTTTATTGGATATAATATTAACATTTCAAGCAAATATCAAATTTTTACGCGGTGTTTTATGTCGAAAAATAATGACCGTAATCCATTAGATGATATAGAATTTACTCCGGATATAATCAGGGGTGTAAAAAAAGATAGTTCGGAATCTCATAATTATCCTAGTAATTCTGAGCAGGTAGAAACTAAGAATAAATCTGAGCGAATTAATGAAGTTTTGCAGGTTGAAGCAATACACGATCGGGAATTATCTCAAGATATTAGTTTGCTTAGAGAAAAGTTAGAGCAGTTTTCTCAAGATGTGGAAAGTAATTACTCTCCCCTTCAGGAAAAAGTTTCTCGGCTGTCCGATTTTATGTTGGAGTTACAGGAGGAAAAGTTGAATGGAGATATTGATTTAGAGTAGTTGTTTGGTCGAGTTAAGTCATTATAAAATTCATTAGAAAGTTTACCTCGGCAAATAGAGGAAAGAATTAATAGTACCCTTGATTTACAACAGGAAGTGAATGAAAACTTCCAACAATTTGTAGCAGATACGAAACAGGAAATTGAAGAAATTGTTCGGATGGTAGTGGATGTTGAATCTAAACAAGTAGATGCTGATAAATTATTTCAAGAGATTAGTTTTGTCAGGGAAAAGTTGGAGGAATTTTCTCATGTGGAAAGTAATTCTTTAGAGCTTGAGGAAAAGGTCGCTGAATTATCATCTCAGATATTAGAGTTGCAGGAAGAAAGGTCGAATATAGGCGTTGGTTTAGAACCGTTGTTTCGTCGAGTAGAGTCGTTAGAAAATTCTCTACAAAATTTGTCTGGGCAAATAGACAAAAGAATTAATAATAGTGCTAATTCACAACAGCAAGCCTATGAAATTTTCCTCAAGTTTGCAGAAGACACGAAGTTAGAAATTCAAATAATTACTCAGAAGTTAGCAGATTTTGAATCTAAACAAGTAGAAGTTCATAAATTATCTCAAGAGATTAGTTTACTCCAGAAAAAGTTGGAGAAGTTTTTTCAAGATACAGAAGTTAAATACTTTCATCTTCAGGAAAAGGTTAAAAATAACTTGAATCTTTCTCAAGAATGGAAGGAATTCTTTTATATATCACTTTGGAGTAGTCTTGGTTCAGCAATAATACTTTATCTAACTAATTCATCTATAGATAATCCTAATATTTTTTTGATTCTTCTGTGCTTAGTTTTAGTTTTAGCATCACCATTTTTATTAACAAGCTTAGTGATTTTTTTCTGGAGCTATTTTTCCATAGTTTTGATGTTTGGTCGGCTATTCTATAGTAGCCCGAATTTAGTTTTGAGCAAGGTTGATTATTGGTTATCTAGATATCGTTTTATATATAGTTCTATGGAAAAAATGATAGGTACAGAAGCAGCAGGTCAAAAATTACAGCCGCTTGAGCTAAGAGAGCCTCCTAGAAATCTTGCGTTTCATCTTTCGATAATTTTTATTCTATGTTTTATACATCTTTTGGTACTTCTAGGGAATTTGATAGATGAATATATTAACTGTTCAAAAAATCAAGAAGGATGGATTTTATATTTTTTGAACGCAGCACATAAACAACCAGAATTAATCTTTGCGATTATATTATTTATTCCAAGCATCACAGTTTCATGGTTTGTGATTTACTGGATAATACTTCAGTTTATTAAAGCTCTGGCTTTGCTCAAGCAAAAGTTTATTAAAAGGCTGAAGTAGCAAGTAAAAAAAAACCAAAATTCCCATAAAAAAATGATATAAATATTCGCTAGATTGCCAATGATAAATATAGAAGTTTATCGCAATTTTATATAACACTTTGTAGGTTGGGTTGAGGAACGTTAGCGAAGCTTATCCGCAGGATAAACCCAACATAAATATCTTTGCACAACTAATCAGTAAATCAACAACAGTGACTCAAATAATTTATGATTTTTTCAAAATTTGGTTCTTTTAATCACCGTACCTACTTGTTATCCAAAGAATTATATGTAGCTCCACATTAAGATTAGGAAAAATCTCTATTACTTTTTTAATCAAATTATATTGCCCTCACTAAAAAATGTACTGCTATAGAAATTTTTGTTGGGTTGCGCTGACGCTTAACTCAACCTACGGTATTATCATTACTTATTCACAGCTTTTTGTAGGTTGGGTTGAGGAAAAAAACCTAACAGAAAGACCTTTGCACAACTAATCAGTCAATTAACAACAGTGAGTCAAATAATTTATGATTTGTTCAAAAGTTGGTTTCTTGAATCACCTTACCTAATTGTTATGCAAAGAATTATATGTAGCTCCACATTAAGGTTAGGAAAAATCTCTATTACTTTTTCAATCAAATTATATTGCCCTCACTAAAAAATGTACTGCTAGATAAGTTTTTGTTGGGTTGCGCTGGCGCTTAACCCAACCTACGATATTATCATTACTTATTCAAATTCTTTGCTCTTTCTAAAAAGGATACCAATTTACCTATAAAAACCTCACATTTTCTAACCGATTAATATCCATAATTTGTTCTACTAAACTTTGTCATACCGTAATAAATATAAATGTACTGCTAGAGAAGTTTTTGTTGGGTTGCGCTCCGACCCTTAACTCAACCTACGGTATTATCATTACTTATTCACATCCTTTCCTCTTCCTAAAATCAATACTAATTTCCCGATAAAAACCTCACATTTTCTAACCGATTAATATCCATAATTTGCTCTACTAAACTTTGTCATACTGTAATAAATATAAATGTACTGCTAGATAAGTTTTTGTTGGGTTGCGCTGACGCTTAACTCAACCTGCGGTATTATCATTACTTATTCACAGCTTTTCCTCTTCCTGAAAAAATACTAACTTCCCTATAAAAATCTCATATTTTCTAACTGATTAATATCCATAATTTGCTCCACTAAATTTTGCCAATCTCTTTGAATTTTCATCCGATTTGCCATAGTCTTAAATTGCGGCCAAACCTTCTGTCGCACTTGTTCATCATCTAAAAAAATCTCCCAATCATCTTTAATATCCTCAGCATAAGATATCCGATCTACAAACTCAGCTACCATTGCATAAGCTAACTCTTTAGGTTCAGATAATAACCTGTCTAAATCTGACTTACATAAATTAATTACCAGTTGATGATTTTTCATAATTTTCATCAACACTTTTTCCGATTTTTCAGCATTATTGCTAGAAACTTCCTGCTCCATTTTCAGAAGTAAAAGTTGTGACTTAATTTTTTTATCATCGGGTACATCATCAGAATTTAATAGGTCTGGTAGCTGTTTTTTCCACCAATTTTTTATTTGCTCTATAGTGGGAGGTTCAGCCCGCATTTTATTAATATCAAATTTCTCAGGATTTAATATTTCTTCCAATTCCGACCACAACATTTCCCAATCGGGAGTTAAGCTCAGAGGATTTTTATCAGGGGTAAGTTTATTAATATGTTGTCTGACTTGACGCTGAATAATACCTGCATAAGATACGTTAAAAGCGGAAATAGTTTTAAATCCTAACTTGAGATTAATTAAATCGCCGGGAATATGATCAGCCATCCAATTTAAAAATCCTATTTCACGCTCATCAGTCAACCCTCCTAGTTGCACTTCATCTGTTAATAACCAACCTATTTCTGATTTAACCGTATCTAAAGAATCTTGAATTTTTCCATCTAGAAATAAGAATTGTTTGGATAAATCTGTTCTGACAATATGTAGATAACGACTGTAAGCTTCCGTATATGAACCCAATCTGTTTCTATATTTTTTAATTTGCTCTACAGACTTAGGAATAGATGGCAATTTGTTGCAATTTTATATAACTTCATTGACTTCTTTTTGGAAAGTTTCATCTGTTTTATCGCTTGCCAACTCAATAGTTTCCAAATATGGCTGTAAAGTATTAGTTAATTTATCCCAAAATTGCTTAAACGACTTCTGAAAAAGCCTTTTATCTCCGGCATATTGTTGTAGAGCAGAATTGGCTTTTTCTAACTCAGCTTGCAAATTTTTACTTAACTGAATCAACTTATTTTCAAAAGTTAGGGCATATTTATGGTCTAACTCAGTAATATTTTCCGTCAAATACTGCAAGATTTTTTCTAACACATTCGCCGTTTCTTCCTGATTAGCACAGTCAGCAATAATGCAGTTAGCAAATTCCATCCTTGTATTGGGAAGTTCATCAAAAAAACCCTGACAATTTCTGGAATTATCTCCTTGCTCTGAGTTAGGAGCAGTTTGATTAAGAATTAAAAATGACCACCTTGATAAAGGAATTGCAGGTATTCCTTTTTTAGCTCGGTCGTAGAGACCTAAATCAGCATTTTTATCCCAATAATCTCCCCCAGCGTTAGGTTTTCGTACAAACAAAACAAAGTCTACATCTTCACTCAAAACTTTAATCATACGCTCAACATCACCTACCCCTGTATCACCTAAACCAGGTAAATCTACTACTGCTATTTGACCAATATCTGAATGAGGAAACTCACATTCAATTTCTACTTTTTTTACAGCTAAATAATTGTAGTAAACTTGTTGGCCTGTAACGTCGTCTTGAGCAACATACTCTCTAATTTGTTCCTGGGTAATTGGAAAAATTGGTTTAAGCTCTAAGACGTTTTTGTATTCGTAAAAATGTTCTTTATACCGTTTTAAATATTCATATTTTGCTTGGTCTACTGCCGTATCAATATTATTTGGTAATGCGGGTAAACCCTTGTTAATAAAATCCGAAAGTTTTGTTGGTTTTGTTCCAAGTGGTAAATCTTCGTAGTAAAGCTTAATAACTTCTTCTAGTAAACTTTTTTCGGAGTGAGAGTAGACTTTTCCTCTAGTTTCTTCCACTTCTGGTTGATGATAAATAATACTCATAACTCCCGTGCAATGTTGTCCGCTTCCGTCAGGAATTTCATTGGGAGTTAATCCTGTTAAAGTCTGTAAAAATTTACTTTTACCCTGTCTTGGTCTACCAACTACACCAATATTTAGAGTATGGCGATAAAAGCGTGCTTTAAATTTACTAATTGTAGTTAAATTAGTTCTGATATCTGCCTCTATTTTCTCCAAATTAATTTCTTGTAAATTTGCTGATGTTTGAGCATCATTAAGCTCGGGGAGAAAATTATTTCGTTGCTTAATTAGCTGTTGAATATATTGCTGTAGGGAAGTCAAATGAGTCTCTACTTTTTCAACTCTCTTAGCTAGAGGTTGACGTTTTTCTATGATGCTTTGAATTTTCCAGGATATATCCGTAACCATAAGCCATCTTTAAGAATAGGTTTGTTTTGAGTGTTGTTAGTTTAATAGCCTAAGCCTAGCATACAGCAGTTTTCATTTTAGTAGACCAGAGTACGGACGTTCCTAGGAATATCCCTACAAAGTTGTGGCGCGTAGCTGTGTGGTCGATCTATTTGAAAACTGCTATAACATAGAAGAAAAAATCATATTTTCCCACAGAGTAATCGCTCTAAAAAATACCCATTAAAATAAGTATTTATAGCAGGAAAAAGGTAAAAGTAAGAAAAACATTTTTCTGTATAGTGTTTTCAAATGAGATGTAAATCTAAAATGTGGTTTTTTCTAATCAAAAAATTCTGTATTAAGTAGCCATTCCCTTTAATTTTTCAGAATTTAATACTGCTTTTCATCTTTTGCTATTAGCCCATTTCCTATTCTCTTTCCCTTTTTAAGAGGATGTAGTTTCCGGATATCAAATAAAAACACTATATAATATTAATCTATTAATCGTCAGTCTTTTTCCTAACCAACTCCTTCCTTGCTATATAGAAACAGCGATCGCTACAAATTTTCCCAAAAAAAATAAAATTATTGCCAATCAAATTAATCATTGCCAATAATTAATTGTCAAAAATTCATGTTAGGTTAACTATCAATTTTGTATAGAGTCTGCCTGGATATTCCTAATAGTTTTATTAATCGATCTTTTTAATCAACCAGTTATTCTAGTTGTTTATATATAAAATCTGATGTTTATTATCCCAACTGTTTATTGTACATTTTTTACTGTATTCAAACTCCTACTCAGGTAGAATAATAAAAAAACGACAAAAAAATAAATCTATAAATCTATGGACACTACAAAAATTCAGCCAGATTCAATCGAATTACTATCTCTTATTACTGAAAAAAGATTGACTAAACAGGATATTACACCACCAGTATTGTTTCTGGCAAATTTAGTAATAATACTTATAGGTGTAATCTACGCAGATGGAAAAGTAGCGACAGAAGAAAAAGCCAGACTGAAAATTACTCTGAATAAATTTATCCCGACTCAAGGAAATGTCCTGGAATTAACCAGATTAATGATTTCAGGAGTATTGCAACAAAAGCTTTATCAGAAACTTGAGGCAATTTTGACATTAACTTCTCCTCTTTCTCCAGCAGAAAAATTGTTATTAGTTGCCTTTGGTTATGAAATGTCAGCCGCCGATGGATATATGGATGCACGAGAGAAAAATTATCTAGAAATTATTAGCAATAAATTAGGAATTAATACCCTGAATTTGCAGGTGCTAGAGGCAGGATTTACTCATCAAAAAAATGTTGAAAAAACAGCTGTGGAGGAAGTAAAATATTTACTCAACCCGGCACGTTTCCAGCAGCTAGATCGTATTTTTGTTAAGGCTGCAAGTGAAATGCTAAATTCACTTTTACCAAATCAAAACCAAAATACAAAAAATCATCCTCAACAAATATTAGGTTATGAAGGATTAAAAAAAAATCAACAATATCGACAGCAATTAGCGAATATCTGCAACCAAATTAATCAAATAATTCAAGCATCAAGTAATCGAAATTTAGTAGCCAATAGTTTAATAACGGAAGTAGGTAAAATATCCAAAAAATTAAAATCCCAAAAATTCCGAGTAGCTGTCGTTGGAGAATTTAGTCAAGGTAAATCCACTTTATTAAATGCTTTACTAGGAGAAGAAATTCAACCAGTGCGAGAAATTCCTTGTAGTGGCACAGTTACAGTTTTAAAATATGGCGAAAAAAAGCGGGTTGTTTGTCATTATAAAGATGGTAGTGAAGCAGAAATTCCTGTGGCAGAATATCAGAAAAAAGCTACTATTTCAGAGGAGGCAGCATTAGGTAGTATAACTGAAGAATTGGCTAAGTCTGAGCTAGAAGAAATATTTTTTGAACATCCAGATTTAGAGTTGTGTAAGAATAGGGTAGAAATTGTTGATTCTCCCGGTTTAAATGAACATCCAAACCGTACTGCTATTATTCAAAAATTATTAGAAGATACGGATGCTGTGATTTTTTTGACTAATGCTTCTCGACCACTAACTCAGGGGGAAAGAGAGTTAATTCAAAGTTTGAAGTTGCAGTTAAATGGGAATCAAATTGATTTACCTGCAGATAATTTATTTGTGTTGGTGAATTTTATTGATTTAGTCAGGAGTGAAAAGGGTCGTCAGCAAATTCGGCAGCGATTAGAAAATTTTGTTTTTGGTGAAAAACCGATTATTACTGATGAGAGTCGTTTACATTTTCTTTCTGCTCAAGCCGCTTTGGATGCTATTTTAGAAGGTGAGGAAAATGAATATTTGACCTCTTTTCAGAATTTTACTAAGTCGATAGAAACATTTTTGACTGTTGAGCGAGGTGTTATGGAATTTCAGCAGTTTGTGACTAAGATTAATGGCTTGATTTCTGAGGGGATAAAAGCATTAGAGCAAGCCGAAAAAGTTTTAGATGGTAAGGTGCATTTGTCGGAAGAAGCAAAACAGGAAATTTTGCAAAAAATAGAGGAGGCTAGTGAGAAAGATGGAAAAATTTTATCAATTACTGAAAAGCTGAAAAATGAGACTATTCAACAAGCTGCTGAAGCTTGGGATGAATGGGTTGTAGGATTGGGCGATCGCCTAACTAAAAAAACTGCTGAATGGCATTCAGAACATTCACCTCTTTGGGATAAGCAAAAAGTTCTCAAAGATTATGCAGAAGGATTTACAAGTTGTCTTTCAAATGAATTAGAAAACTTGAGTAATAGGGAAGTCACAAGAATTGTGGTGAGTAATTTACAAACTTTAAGTCAAGAAACATACCAACATTTAGAAGTTCTTAAAATGAGTTTACAAGAAGTTGATTGTCAAATAAATTCCAACTTGAATGAGCAGTTTAATTTGGCTATTGATAACCTTCAGGCAGATCGGTTAGATATGACTTCAATAACTAATTGGGGAGAATATGGTGACGAGCATGGAGGAGGTTTATGGGGTAATTTAACATTGGGTGGTTTAACTGCTGGTGCATTATTTATGTTTACAGGATTAGGGATTTTACCTATATTTTTGGCTGGAGGAGCTGTCGCTTTGATTGGCTCATTTATTGGTATCGAGCCAGATGAAGAAAATGCAAATATGAAAATGAAACAGGAAGTATATGAAGCCAGTTTTCAGAAGTTTAATGAATCTGCTGAGGAAATATTTAATCGGATTTGTGAAAATATTGCTGAGGTTTTCTACAATCATTTTAAATCAGCAAATGTGGTGATTTATCAGGCAATATTGCTTTACGAAAACCTCCTAGAACAACAAGAAAAAACCTACAAACAAACACAGTCACAACTAGAAACTGAAAAAGCATTTATATCAGAAAAAAAACAGCAACTGTCACAAGCGAAAATCCAACTAGAGATAATTTCCAATCAAATTACTGGAATTCGATAAACTCCTATTAACTTAAATAAACTGAAGAAAGCAAGCGCTTCTAAAAAGACTTTACTATAAAATAATAAATCGCTCAGATTTATCTACAAAAATTACTGTCATTATGAAAGTACTGTTAAACCCAGGCACATTTAAACTAGGTTTTCTCAAATTAACTCAATTTCCCCTAATCCCTTTCCTACATTTTTAGATATTTAGGAGTATCAAAATTTGATGCCACCAGACAAATAAATTTATTAAAAAATAGCCAAACTATCTGAAAAACAAATCAAAAATATCAGTCTGTTTCCAAATTATTTTTCGAGCTGCTAGAAATAGAAATCCCTAACATAAGTAAGTAGGTCGGTGTTAAAAACTATCGTTTGGGTCTGGCAGTAGGCAGAGAGAGGGTAAAAGGCAAAAAGGAATAGGTTTTTGAGTGACTTGACTTTTTGTTATTATATATCGAGGTTTCTTTGTGCCTTCTTACATACATATCAGATTATTCTTCATTGACAAAAAAATAGGGTCTCAAGCCTCCCCTTAAAAGGGGATAAAAAGCGGTCGTTTTGCTACGCAACATGTTTGCGGAGCATGACAAACGGAAAAAGAGAAGCGAACCGTAGGGTGGGATGGCGAGGAAACCTGCCCCATATCCAATCGAACAAGAGAAAAGAACATTCTGCATCTTATCTTCAAGCCTCCCTATTGCAGGAGGTACTGATAACTGAAAAAGGGAAGGCTTTAAACCCAATTTCTTGGTAAAAATTTGATACTTCCCGATCGACAAATTTACCTGGCGCATCGCTCAAGTATCTGAATAAATACTCCCAAATAACAGTTATCTTCAGATTAAATAATTTCTCCAAAAACCATAAATTAAAATCTTGAGTGGATGTGCTATATTGAAAAGCTGTTCCCTAATACAAAATAATAACTCTAATTTCTAAATGTCTACAAAACCTACAATTGCATTCTCTCACCTAGGGTGCGAAAAAAACCGCATCGATACCGAACATATAATCGGCTTACTAGCACAAGCAGGCTATCAAGTAGATGCTAACGAACAATTAGCAGATTACGTCGTAGTTAACACCTGCAGTTTTATCCAAGCAGCCCGTGAAGAATCAGTTCGCACTTTAGTAGAGTTAGCAGCAGCCAATAAAAAAATAGTTATAGCAGGCTGCATGGCACAACACTTCCAAGAAGAATTACTCGCCGAGTTACCCGAAGCAGTAGCACTAGTTGGCACCGGTGATTATCATAAAATAGTTGATGTAATGCAACGAGTAGAAACAGGCGAGCGACCCGCAGAAGTCTCCTCCCAACCCACCTACATCGCCGACGAAACCACCCCACGTTACCGCACCACATCTGAAGGCGTCGCTTATCTGCGCATAGCAGAAGGTTGTGATTACCGTTGTGCTTTCTGTATCATTCCTCATCTGCGAGGAAATCAACGATCGCGCACCATAGAATCTATTGTCACCGAAGCCAAACAACTAGCAGACCAAGGAGTCAAAGAAATCATTCTGATCTCCCAAATTACTACTAATTATGGAGTCGATATCTACGGCCAACCGAAACTGGCTGAATTGCTCCGCGCTTTGGGAAAAGTTGATATCCCCTGGGTGAGAATGCATTACGCCTATCCCACTGGTTTAACCCCCAAAGTCATAGCTGCCATTCAAGAAACCCATAATACTTTACCATATCTCGACTTACCCCTACAACATTCCCACCCCGAAATTTTGCGGGCCATGAATAGACCTTGGCAAGGTCAGGTTAATGATGATATAATTCAAAGAATAAAAACAGCTATGCCCAACGCCGTGCTGCGGACAACATTTATAGTTGGCTTCCCTGGTGAAACGGAAGCGCATCATACACATTTAGTGGAATTTGTCAAGCGTCACGAGTTCGATCATGTAGGGGTGTTTACTTTTTCTCCGGAAGAAGGGACTCCAGCTTATAGTTTGTCTCATCGTTTGCCCGAAGCGGTTATGGAGGCCCGCCGGGAAGAAATAATGACAGTGCAACAGCCCATATCATTAAAACAGAATCAAAAGTCTGTGGGGCAAGTGGTGGATGTATTGATTGAACAGGAAAAAACCCAAACAGGAGAGTTGATTGGTAGATCGGAACGGTTTTCTCCAGAAGTGGATGGACTAATTTATATCAAAGGAGAGGCCAGGCTGGGTTCTATTGTGCCAGTTATGATTACAGATGCAGATATTTATGATTTATACGGTTATGTAGATTCAGATTTGTCTGGCGATCGGCAATAATCCTCGGATGGGGTATATTTTTTTGTATCCCTAAAACCCTAGTCAATATATCTTTTAACTTGACTGTTGCAGAAGTTCAACGCCTCATAAATAGTAGGCATTAAGATCAATACAGTCTATGTAGCGATTTCCTCACAAAAAGCTATACTATAAGATCAAGTGAAGTCGTTGAGGACAACCTGACCCTCCTTGCTGACGTATAAGCTATCCTTGTGGTAATCAAATTATGTACTGGTGGGCCCCAGACCAGAGAATTATAGCGACTATTGAATCTAGGATTTATGCCCATATCCCCGTCAAATTGGAAGATCGCTACAACCAAAGAATTTAGACCCCGCAAAAGGCAGGTGGGTAGGTTTTCCTTATAATTAATTAATATATAGGAGAGCGAGGTTTGTGACGACCTAACCTATAGTATAGATGGTGTATAAGACAAATCTCTGCCTGCATAGAAAAGAAAAAAAATCTCTATAGACTCTTGCTACTAAGGAAAAATCATTAAATCTAAAATCCAAAACCTAAATAGAGAAAAATATCTAAAAAAAATATAGTAAGTGTTAAGTAATTTGTTATTATGTTTATTATTATGAAGTTTGAGCAGGGCCACCGAAAGTAAGCGATTAAGTATATCGGGTGCTTATAAATACTAATGCCTGAACGTGAGTACATGGGAAGGCTGAGAAATAATGGAAATTTTTTCCTAGTTTCTCCAAAGGGCTAACTACTGAAACTAAATAAACAATTAGATAAATCAGGTGATATCGTGATACTCTGTCTAACTTAAGGCGTAATTTAGCAAGTTTGCTACAATAGCCGAAAGCGAGAACCAAGCTAAATTAATCTCAGGCTTGAAATCCTGAAACATTACTCTTAAGAGTAGGTAGCCTGTAACAAGGTGGTTGAGACAATCCATTAACCTTAAAAGTCCTGAAAATATTGGAATAGAGTAGCAAAGCTTTCAATCTAAGTTAATCGCTTATAGTAGGTAGAGTTCCTGCCGATTTTAAGCCTGTGGACTGGTGAGTGCCGACACTACCAGATTGAAACAGGAAGCTAGTCTCCAAAACTCAAACCGCAGTTTGGGTAAGTTTGGGTAAGTTCAGCAGAGCGACAACTGAAAATGCACAACAGCTTATTAGCAAAAAACTTGGTTAAAAGCCTGGTGTTTTGAAACCGGTGATGAAAAACAACTGTAGATTTCAATCTACCTTTACCCTAATTTAGGTGATAATTAAAGTGTAGGTTAAAAGTAAGCACAATATCTATAACTATTGTTAGTAGGTTTGAGTGTATAGGGGCGCATTGACTCGTCTTTAAAGAATATTTCTTTGGTCAGCGCTCCCAAAAACGAAGCAAGGCGGATTTCTCAAAAAATTTAGTATAAACCCCCCCCGTTCTAGGGAGACTTTATAGTATAATTAAATTTGGTTTAAATCCCCGAAGTGGAGACGTTGTCCTAGAACTTAAAACCCAGCATTTATAGGCAAAAAGAGGTAGGATGTCCTCTCTAAAAACTGATGGATTCTAGTAAAATCTGCAACCCATAAAACCGTTAAAAAATGCTCTCATTGACTGTACTGGGGGGCACACGGTAACAATATAGATATATAAACAAGCTTGGCGAAGACAGTACTTCAGGGGTTTCAATGCTCAAATGCTTTCCCTTGCGCTACTTGTGGATGGCAAGAGATGATCGGGAACCCTTGAATATTCCCCTTCGAGGTTTAAAGTGCAGTCGGAAAACCAAGAATCCCCTGACCAACAGGTGAGGGAAGTTTCAAATACCCAACTAGGGAGAAAAGGAACAGGGCATTCGGCCTTTATTCTGTAGTGATCTCTTCAGGTTCAAACTTAACCATAGAGAATATACAGACACCACTTAACTGTTAGCTGTAAATCTAGTGCTATCAGTTTAGTGAATATTATTAGTGGCAAAGGCATATTGCTCCACCTATTTGTTATCTATAACTACAGCCAATAAGCTGATAGTTTATAGCGAGCAAGGGCTTATGAGCAGCTATAGTTGAGCATAAATCCGCCTCCAAGTTGGGTGACAAAGGAACCAAGTGTAAACTAGTTACTTAGGAGAATGAATGGATTTATCATTTGCAAGTTTAGGAATTTCAGAGCAGCGTGCAAATCATCTGGAAACAATTGGTTTTACTGAACCTACTCCGATTCAAGCTGAAGCAATACCTCATTTGCTAGCAGGAACCGATATTGTAGGTCAAGCCCAAACAGGCACAGGTAAAACAGCAGCCTTTTCCTTACCCATATTGGAGCGGATCGATCCAAATATAAATGCAGTTCAAGCCTTGATTTTGACTCCCACTCGTGAGTTGGCACTGCAAGTTACCGATGCGATTCTTCAAATTAGTGGTGCGCCAAAAATTAGTGGTGTGCAAAAGAAAGGTGCTGTAAAACGAGGATTAAATGTTTTGACTGTTTATGGCGGTCAATCCATTGAAGGGCAAATTCGGCGTTTGCAACGAGGTGTTCATATCGTAGTGGGAACACCAGGGCGTATTTTGGATATGCTGAGTCGAAAAAGTTTGAAACTAGACCATTTGAATATGATGGTTTTAGACGAAGCTGACGAAATGTTGAGCATGGGCTTTATTCAGGATGTGGAAAAAATTCTGGATGCTGCACCGACTGAACGTCAAACAGCTTTCTTCTCGGCTACGATGGATCACTCGATGCGGAAACTAGTCAACAAGTACCTGCAATCGCCAGTTACAGTCAAGGTTACCCAGCAGAAGACAACCCCGAAACGGATCGATCAGATTGCTTATATGGTTTCCCGTGGCTGGTCGAAGGCAAAAGCTCTACAGCCAATTCTAGAGTTAGAAGACCCAGAAGCAGCCTTGATATTTGTGCGGACAAGACAAGCTGCTGCTGAATTGACAAACCAATTACAATCAGCAGGTCACAGTGTTGATGAATATCACGGGAATTTAAACCAATCCCAGCGGGAACGTTTGTTAACTCGCTTCCGCAACCAACAAGTGCGCTGGGTTGTGGCTACAGATATTGCAGCACGGGGTCTGGATGTCGATCATTTAACCCATGTGATTAACTACGATCTACCTGATAGCGTCGATAGTTACGTTCACCGAATTGGTCGTACAGGTCGCGCTGGTCGTGAAGGTACAGCTATTTCATTGATTCATCCTACAGATAAACGAAAGTTGCGGTTAATTGAGCGCCATCTGCGTCAACGTCTGGAAACTCGTTCCATTCCGAAGCGCTCTCAAATTGAAGCCCGACAACTACAAAAGTTACAGGGTAAAGTGCGAGACGCTTTGAGTGGGGAACGGATGGCTTCTTTCTTGCCCTTGATAGCTCAGTTGGGCGAAGAATATGACCCCCACGCGATCGCTGCTGCTGCTCTACAAATCGCTTATGATGAAACTCGGCCTGCTTGGATGGGGCCTGATTATCTTCAGGACGAAGATGTTCCAGGTGATGAAACTCCAAAGCCAAAGTTGAAGAAGCGTGCACCTAGTAATAGTAATTCTCGTAGTCACAATTCTGCTAAGAAATATAAGAATTCAGGTGGCGAGAATTCTATAGAAGAGGCTTCTGTGTCACACAATAATTAAGTTATTTGTGGCTGATATAGTTAGTTGAATAATGAGTATAGAGACGTGAGCGATCGCGTCTCTATATTTTTTGATTTTTTTAGGATTGATATTGATACTATAGCGCTACGCAAATACCTTATACAAAATCCGCATATCAATAGACATTTTGAAACTATAGACGATCGCAACCCTTGACTATCTCTAAAATCGGCGTTGGTGAATCTAGCTATGAATTAAGATATTATTTTGATAAATATCTTGATTACTATAGTCTAAAATTATGGAATGCCCTGAATGTAAATCCGCTCATATCCGCAAAAATGGAATTAATCGACA
>JBARXI010000394.1:0-4555 GCA_049647275.1 Microcoleaceae cyanobacterium | reverse complement strand
TCGTCAATATATGTATTTCATAACTTGGAAAACTGCTGTATAACTATTCAACCGGACATGATATGAATCATAGACACAGGGGTGACAAAAAAATGTAGAGACCTTCCATGGAGCGTCTCTACAAGGGTTTTAGAAAAGGAATATTCAATTTCCACACCTATGTATAATGTTTGATTTTTTATTTTATACAAAGAAAAAAGAGGTCTTGTGACCTCCCTTGACTTACAATTTCTAAAAAATAGTAATTTAAAGTAATCCAGTATTTGCTCCTACTTTGCCAGTTGCTAACTGAACTTTAACAATTTTTCCACCCATTTTCATAATTCTTTGCTGTTCCTGAAACCAGCTATCGTAAGGAACTAATTTAGTAAAGTAAGTATTTTGTAGTTCTCGCTGGGTACGAATACGAGTTTGACTCGGAACACAAGCAGTAATTTTAAACATTCTCATTGGATAACTTTCTCCTCAGAATTATTAAATTATTTGTAAAACATTTAGGGTAAACAGTCAAATACTTTTTGAATGTATTTTATTAAGTGTTGAGATTACTCATGAAGTATGCGATCGCCTCAACTCTAAAACCTAAAACCTAAAACCTAAAACCTAAAATCAAAACCTAAAAATCTCCAAGGCAGGGAGCCAATCAGTCAATGGTAGTTCGCTAAAACTCATCAATTACCTCAACAAGCCTTTAACGACCTAACACTCACTCTAGACTTCCCTGACCTCACAAGACTGCAACAGTCAGAACAAAAGAGAAATATTTCTCTTCCTTGTCTTTGTTACTGATTGCGTAGACTAGCTCAAACCAGAGCAAATGTAGTCGAAGTAGACAGCCATTTCCTTACCAGCATCAGGCCCAACCAGACCAGCAGTAACTTCTTTCATCGCTTGGATAGCTTGTACTGTAGCGCCGATGGGAACACCTAGAGAATTGTAGGTTTCCTTTAGACCATTTAGTACGCGCTCATCCAAAATAGAAGGATCGCCTGCTAGCATAGCGTAGGTAGCATAACGTAGGTAATAATCCAAGTCGCGGATGCAAGCAGCATAACGACGAGTGGTGTACATATTACCACCTGGACGAGTGACATCAGAGTAAAGCAGAGACTTAGCTACAGCTTCTTTAACAATAGTTGCAGCATTAGCACTGATAGAACTTGCAGCCCGAACTCTTAGTTCACCTGTGGCAAAATAGGTTTTGAGCTTATCGAGAGCGCTGGCATCAAGGTATTTACCTTGAACGTCAGAAGAATTGATAACCGAGGTAATTGCGTCTTGCATTGTTGATTGATTTCCTTAAAGTTGCTGAATCTTCAAATTATTGGAATAGATAAAGGCAGAGGCTTGAGATATTTAACGATTAGGCTTAACTTGAAGCTAAAGAAGTTTTAATTACATAAATCTTCCCAAACTATCAAATTTGAGCTAAAACACTCAAACTTTTGACCTTAACCCATAGCACCGATAACGTAGTCAAAGTAAGAAGCAGCTTCAGCGGCATCATCGCCAGACAGAAGGGAAGCAGCCACACTCTTCATGCAACGAACACCTTCAGCTACAGCTGCAATAGGAGTGCCTAGGGAATTATACATTTCGCGAACGCCTACAAGCCCTATCTCCTCAATAGGAGTAACATCGCCAGCTACAATGCCGTAACTGATCAGACGCAGATAATAATCCATATCGCGCAGGCAAGTAGCAGTCATCTCTTCGCCGTAGGCATTACCACCAGGAGAAACAACATCAGGGCGCTTTTGGAAAAGTTGATTACCAGCTTCCTTTACGATCCGCTCACGGGATTCGCTCATAATTTGGGCGATCCGAACACGGCGGTCTCCAGACATTACGAAAGCTTTGATTCGATCTAATTCACCGGGACTCAGATAACGAGCCTCAGCATCTGCATTAACGATTGATTTAGTGACTATACTCATGCTTTATTCCAACAGAGTTGAGGTAACGGGTTGTTAAAAAAGGGTTTAGCTAGTTAGAAGGACAAATATCCTCACTACATAACTACCTTCAGCAAGTATTCTGAGGCATTTTGTTCACTTTCTCATTATTTTCTTAATAGTTTGTAATATTTTGAGAGGAAAACGGGGTTATTTGGGCCAAAAATGACCTTTCCTCTTAACACATGACAATTGTAAAGAGACTATTGACAATATTTCTGCTTTCTATCAGAGATGAAAGACAATAATGGGCCATCAATTCATCTTTTGGATTCAAGGCAACTGACTATTCAAAAATTGGTTTCAAGTCCCTAGATTATGTAATGGATACATATTGACTTTTGAGCAAAGTATTCGTCCTCTTGACAAAAATAAACAGCGATAATGCTCCTCATGGCTACCGCATTTCATCTCGCGTAGCACTCCCTATAGAATTTGGGTGCTGGTACATAGTGTGGGAGTGTCGGAGTGTGGGAGTTTGGGGAGTTTGGGGAGTTTGGGGAGAAAGTCACGAAGAGACGCACAGACGCGGAGAAAGGGAGACGCGGAGACACCGATATGATGGGGGCTTGAACCCACCACCAATCGTCCGCCATCAAATCGGAGATTTTGATGGGGGACTCTGACCCTACGGGCTTTCAGCCCCGGACGCTCCGGTCGAGACACATCACGCTCCGCGTCCCCGTGTCCCCGCGTCTGTGCGTCATCTTGTTAAAAAATATATATCCTCACCAGTACTATGCAGGACGACCCCCATTTGAGAGCTATTTAAAAACAGAGAGGGGAGTGTGGGAGTTACTAAAAAATTTAATGGTTTTTCAGGGAGTTTGATGCTCAAAAAATTAGCGATCGCTACCAACAAAATTTTAATTCTATTCTACAGAGCCAATATCCATAGGGTTAAATCTTAGGAAAGGCTTTTCTTCAAGAAAGTAATTTTCACCTAAGTTATTCCAGATTTTATCTACAAGTTTAGTTTGGGCATTTTTCACTAAATCACGAAGTTCTGCTATAGTTTCTAAATCTAACAGAACTAATAATTGTTCAGCAAATTTGACTTTTTTTGCTTCTAATAAATATCTTGGAGTCTGTTCCATGTACAATAAACTCCAACCATGCCAATATGAATCACTGCTATCTTCTGTTTTACTTTCAGATAGGAGAAATAAGAAAAAATCAGCTTCGATAAATTCCTGCATTGGCACAATTTCTGCAATTTTTCCATTTGTATGACGCTGATTTAATATCTCTGAATGACGATTATTTGAGGAATTTTCAAATAGTTCTACAGGCTGAGATATATCATTCAAGTTTATAATCTGATAAGTCTGCGAGGGTGAATTATCTTTAAAAATATCCTCATTAAGGATTTCTAAAATTAGTCTCCACCGATTTTCTCGAATTAGAAGAGAAAAATATGTCACAAATAGTTCGTGACCTATAAACCTATAAAAATCTAAATTACTAGAATCTTTAACTTGATTTCCAGCGTCACAAATGTCGTCAAGAATGTCACCAAATAAGTTAGAATAACTATAATAATCAAGGAACATTACTTCAAAGTATCCGTATAAGCTAGTAGCTGCATTGATAGATTCTGTTGTAGTTGCTATTACTTCTGCAAGAGTAGCAAATTCTATAAGTAACTTTTCTGTTTTATCAATTGCTTTTATCAGTAAATCTTCCTTCTCTACACTTTGTTTTGAGAATTTGGGTGCAAGTTTTTTTATTTGTTTACTTAACCACTCCATAAACAAATCAGTTTGAATTGCACTTGAGCGATCGCCTTGTTTTACACTTATTATTGCCCGTTCAGTAATTGACAATTTTCTCGTTCTTTCTTCTTCCAATTGTTGCCTAGTCAAAATTTCCCTTATTATTTCTTCTAATTCTTGCAAAATAGCCCGAAGTGCTTTTTCAAAAGATGTTGCTAACTTCTTGCGCTCTGTAGCTTTATCTTTACTATTTATCGGCAGATTGTAAGTAATAACTCGTCTCATCCGCAGGTCAAAAGGAAGGTCTTCAGGACGACCAAAAGCAGTATTCATAACCATAATAAATTTTCCCTCTCCCAAAACTTTCATTGCATATCCAAGTTCAATTAATACATTTGGATTGGGAGTAGGGCGAGAATTTGCATCTTTATTAATAATAGAAACATCACACACAAAAATCAGAGCCTGCTCAATTTTTTCAAAAATAGTCTTAACAATATCTGGCGCTCCAGCTACATTTTGAGTATCACGGTCGATAACTGGCTCGACTTTAATAGAATCATCATTACGAAGAGATTTTACAGCTTTATCAAGTGCATCCCCAATAAATCCACGGTTTGTTTTATTTGGCAAATCTGACTGCCAAGAATAAAAAATTTTGCAATCCATAACCTATACAAAAAAGAGTATTTAGAAAATCAACATCTACCATTCTATTCACAACAAAATCAAAACCATCAATCAAATTAAGTAAAAATTTCTATAGCAATCCTAAATGATTTGTGAAAAATTTAGATGTATTTATTTTGTCTTCTACCTACCACCTAATACCTAACACCTACCACCTACCACCACCAAAAATTTATAACTGAAATAGGATTGCTA
>JBARXI010000393.1:0-9610 GCA_049647275.1 Microcoleaceae cyanobacterium | reverse complement strand
TAACATCTCGTTTTACCTCTGGCTCCATAGGTAATTGTTGAGTGCTATAACTTTTTACCTCTCCAGAAAAGTCTGAAACCAAAGTCGGTTTTGGGGAAGATATTGTCGGGCTAGAAACCTGGGAGATATTATGTTTGGGAGCACTCAAGACAGGAGTAGCTAAGGGCTGTGCCTGTGTTCCTGAGAGGAACTGATACATGACCTGTTCTTGAAGATTTAGGAATTGGCGCATTGTTTCTTGGTAGGCTTGATACGCTGCTAACCGTTCTGAGGTAACATTAAATCCTTGACTGGGTTGAGTAGGTTGAGGATTAGCTAAAGTGGATTTTAAGGGAGAGGAAGTTGCGTCAGGAGTCAAAGACCGATATGCGATCGGCTGTGATGTTTCGTTATTAGAGTAATTGTTATTAGAGTGATTGACTGTAGAATGGGTCATTGAATTTACCTCAGATGTTGGCTGATGTTCCATAGATTTTGATTCAGGCGAATGAGCGCGGTCTTGAGTAATGGTTTGGGTTGTTCCATTCAGGATTTTTGACTGATTGGTTAACGCGATCGGATGAGGTTGAAGAACAGGTTGATTATCTTGGTTGAAAGGAGGTAGTTTTCCAGCATATCCTATGGTTTCCGTTTGAGTCCGAATACTTCCTCCATTGAGTAACCACGCTGTTTTTGGCAGGGGTGGCTTTTGAGTTTGTTCAACTAAGCCAGATAAATCTAACTCCCGAACGTTACGGTTGTCAAACAAAGACATCAACTTCACCCTCACCCCCTGAGTGACTAAATTTCCTAAAGCAATTAAGAAACCTCGTAAACCACCCCCATGACCATCAAAGGAAACGGCAACATGGGGTTTGTCAGCTAAATTTTGGCTATTAAGCTTGGTGAGAATGCTCTTTGGTCCCAACTCAATAAATACTCGCGCTCCTTTTTCATACATAGCTTTAATCTGACTGACATATTCCACCGACCCTAGCAAATGTTTTGAGAGCAGATCGCGAATTGCATCGGTCTCAAGACTGTAAGGTTGAGCAGTTGAGTTGGCATAAACTGGAATTTTTGGTGGTTGAAGATCGGTTGCAGCGATCGCCTCTGCTAGAGGAGTTTGCGCCCTTGCCACTAAACAAGTATGAAAAGCTCCAGCCACTGGTAATAGACGGGCTTTGATATCAATTCTATTCAAGTAACTGACCACTGCCTCTACAGCAGCTCGACTGCCAGAAATGACCGACTGGAGTGGGGCATTATGATTGGCGACTACCACTCCGGCAAATCCTTTGAGATGTGTCAACAGGTCTTCGCGAGTAGCCCGAACAACTGCCATAGCTCCTGGCATCTCATCACAAGCTGTTGCCATTGTTCGACCTCGAATTTCAGATAATCTCAACAAGTCTGACTCAGAGAGAACGCCAGCAGCGTAGAGGGCAGTATATTCTCCATAGCTATGACCTGCTACCATATCAGCCTGCAATCCTAATCTGTCAGCGATTTGTAAAAATCCCATCTCCAAGGTTCCAATTGCCGGTTGGGCAATATCGGTATTAGTTAATGCTTGGTGGTTGCGATCGTCCTCCTCATCTGAATAGGGGCTGGGGGGGTAAATGAACTGACTGAGCCGTTGAGGAAAATGGGAATACAGATATCGGTCTGCAAACTCAAGCATCTGTCGCATCTCTGGGAAATAGAGTGCTAATTCACGAGCCATATCAGGGTATTGAGCTCCCTGTCCTGGAAATAGAAAGGCGATGGCATCTTGATTTGGATTAACCTGCCAGTTAATCTGAATGTGCAATGGTAGCGGGGTCGATTTTTTTTGATTCAGATGTTCAATAGTTTGTGAGATAGAGGTATTTAGATGGTTTAAATCCTCAGCCACAATGGCAAGACAGACAGGGGCATTTTGGTCGTTTTGAGCCTCCCGCATCAAGGTGTACGATAAGTCTTCTAATTGAGGTTTTGCTCCTGCATTGATGGCTTGTTGAAGCTGTTGCAGTTTCTGGAGTAACTGCTCTCGATCGTTTGCCCGCCACAGGAACAGTTCACAAGGCCAACGGTTTCTTGCTTGAGATTCTTTTTCTGGAGGCGTTCCCTGATATTCCTCAAGAATTGCATGAAAGTTGGTTCCACCAAACCCAAAAGAACTTACAGCTGCCCGTCTGGGATATTCTGGATGTTTTAACCAAGGATGGGGTTGCTTGAGCAAATAGACTGGACTATTGGGGTCACTGATGGAATCTAATGGGTGTTCTACACCACTGTGAGGAGGCAGAACTTTGTGGTACAGCGAAAGAGTTGCTTTAATCAGACCAGTTACACCAGCCGTACTTTTGGTATGACCAATTAGGGTTTTGACTGAGCCGATGGCACAGGAGTTTGGTCCTGCCTGGTTTGTAACTAATGTCTGTAACAATGTCTCCAATTCTGCGCGATCGCCAGCTACTGTTCCTGTTCCGTGAGCTTCATACAAGGCTAATGTATTTTGGGAAAATCCGGCTTTGCGATAAGCACGATCTACCGCCCGCAGTTGTCCTGTAGAATGGGGAGCAGTTAGCCCCAGTGCTTTACCATCACTAGAGCCTGCAACAGCTTTGATTATGCCATAGATTCGGTCTTTATCCCGCTCTGCATCAGCCAATCGCTTCAGAACGACAATTGCAATGCCTTCACTAATAACGATTCCATCTGCTTCTCGATCGAAGGTGCGGGCTTGTCCTTGAGGAGAAAGAGCTTGGGTTTTACTAAAACATAGGTAAGCAAAGGGACTTTGGCAGGTATCTACTCCCCCGGCAATTGCGACATTACAGCGCCCAGTTTCCAGTTGCTGAACTGCTAAATCAATGGCAGCTAGGGAAGAAGCACAAGCTGCATCCACAGTGAAATTGCTTCCCCCGAAGTTAAAACGGTTAGTAACTCGTCCGGCAATTACATTTAATAATAGTCCGGGAAAAGATTCTTCTGTCCATTCCGGCAACCTTTCGCGAGTCTGTTCGGAAACTTCCCCAACAAACCGTGGCAGTTCAGAACGGGTGGCATATTGTTGACCTAAGTCGGCAATTCCTCCACCTGCTCCCAAGATGACGCTAGTATTTTCCCGGTCAAAGTTACGATTTGCATACCCTGCATCTTCTAAAGCCCGTCGCACTGCTTCTAAGGTCAACAGTTGTAGAGGCTCAATAGATTTGAGGGAATTGGGAGGAATACCAAATTTCAGGGGATCGAACGGAACATCTTCTAAAAATCCTCCCCATTTGGAATAGACTTTATCGCGAGCGTTGCGATTTGAATCATAGTATAGTCGCCAATCCCAACGAGAATTAGGAATTTCAGTAATTGCATTGACCTGACGTAAAAGATTGTCCCAGAACTGATTTGGGTACTGAGCTTTAGGTAATAAAGTGGAAATGCCAATGATGGCAATGTCAGAGGGTTTACAGGTGAAATCAGAATCAGATTTCTGTGGATGTGGATTCTGAAGTGGCTGCTCGAAGCTATCCTTTACTTCATTCAATCGGGCTGTACTCACTTCCGACACGTCCTGGTGCAATTCTCTCAAGGTACATACTTTTTCCCGCAAGGTCGCAACTTGACCAATCATATACATACCTTCTCGAACCTGTTGCTCAGAATTAACCGCAATCAATTCTCCTGCTTCATTCCGCTTTAGCCCTTTAGAAGCAATTCGCAATCGCCCCAAGGTTAATTTTTCTAAAGTTTCTTTGACTTCATCTGGAGAATATGCTGCAGCAATCATCTGTCTGCGAGTTTCATAGAACTCTTGGGCAAAGGAGCTCATCGCACAACGACTAGAATGACCGGGACCCGTTTCTAAATTTATCGTTTGCTGACAGTTAAGAATCTGTGCTTGGAAACCTGACGCGATCGCTCCACTACTTACCGCTTCCTCGGTAAAAATGTAAGCGCTTCCCATCAACACCCCAATCTTTATCCCCCGTGCTACTAAGGGAGCAGCCATAGCACTGACCATGGCGGCAGAACAATTGTCATGAATTCCCCCAGCAAATAAAATATGGATGTCTGACGCTGCCTCATCAGGAATCACTTGTAATAAAGTGGCGATCGTAGTTTCCCACAGTACAAAACTGCTTAAAGGGCCTACGTGTCCGCCACATTCTCGACCTTCAAACACAAATCGTTTTGCACCCTGTTCTAAAAAAAGTTTCAGCAGTCCTGGTGTCGGCACATGAATATAAGTGGCAATGCCTTCTGCTTCCAAATGAGCGGCTTGATCGGGACGACCACCGGCAATTAAAGCAAATGGTGGCTTAATCTCCTGAACGACAGCCAATTGTTCTTGCCTCAAAGCTTGGGGCACAAAACCCAAAATACCAATTCCCCAGGATCGATCTGCCATCAGGGTTTGGACTTGTTCTAATAGACTACGAACTTGGGGGCCACGCATTAAGGCTAAGGCTAACATTGGTAAAGCTCCTGCCTGGGCGATCGCTTGGGCAAAGCTTGCTTGGTCGCTAACCCTTGTCATTGGCCCTTGAACAATAGGGTACTGTGTACGGTGGGATTCAGCTAGAGGAGAATTAGGTGCTAGGGGTTTGAAGGTCTTTGCCAATTGAATCTGTTCTTCACTTGACTGTAACAGTGCTCGTACTAATCCGCCTGTTGTTTGGTAGCGAGTGTAGCATTCAACAGCCATACCCACGGCTTGACCCATTGGTATAGCCAGTCGGTCAGGCTGTTCCCAACCCACCCATTTTCCGGCTTCCTCTTGCCAAGTTTGCATTTTTTGGAGAGGATCGCTTGCTTCAGTTTCAACTTCAATTCGATCTGCTAACTGTTTTAGGGTTTCAGTTACCTTAAATCCTGGGCGAGATAATACTCGACAACCAACCTGAAGTCGTTCTCCAATGACCATGGCCTCTTGACCATTGAGTCGCTTGAGATGGGATTGAACATCCTGGGGTAAGGGTGATTCAGGCATCAACCATAATTGGTCGTCTAGAACAACCCCTGCAGCGCCCGCAGCTCGACAGGCTGCTGCTGTGTGAACTCCAATTCCTCCTTGCACATAAATGGGTTGAGTTGAAATTTTTAGCAATTTTTGGGTCAAGATTAATGCTGAATCTGGCCCCACCCAACCGCCACTTTCATGACCTTTGGCAATCCAGCCATCAAACTGAATCTGAGTTTCTTGGAGTGCTTTGACTTGCTCAATAGTCAGAACCTCTATTAAAAGTTGACGAGAGTCAGCCGGAGGAATATCTATAATTGCTTTTCGTAAGGAAGAGATATTCCACCCGCAGAGAATCAACCAGTGGGGTACAGAGGAAAGTTTAGATAAAAGTTTGTTATTATCAATTTGGTCTACTCGTAATCGTAATCCGACTGCACTAGAATTTTGAGTTTCAACTAATAATCGATCGAGATTTTTGCTGGCTTGGTCAAGTTTTTCTGCCTGACAAAACTCTCGGTCTAAAATTCCTATGCCTCCAGCTTTGTTTGTTACGATCGCCAAGTTGGGATTTTCTAATCCTGCTGGAAATACGCCAAAGCATTTAAATTTATTCATTTTTTGTATAAATCTTATACAATGATTACAAAAAAATCACTATTTCTTTGTAAAGCAGCTCTCCAGGAGCCACCTTTTTTATTTTAACTAAATAAAATATGCAACTTAATTTTACGTTACAAATATTATTTGAGCTAATATACTTACGAAAAATCTTATTATTAAAATTAAGTAGAACATTTTTGCTTACTTTGTGGGATAAACAATTACAAAAAATTATATTAGCATGGGTATATTGAAAACTGACAAGTGAGGCGTAATAACATTTAATAACAATTAATAAATATTTACTTTTTTGTGTTTATAATGTAGACAAATAAAGGCACTATAATATAGTAGTATGAGTAAATATTATCGAAGCTTTAAAACAAAATTAGACTTGAACAATCAGCAGCGCACAATCATGACTAAACAGGCAGGTACAACTCGTGATGCCTGGAACTGGAGTTTGGCAATGTATCTATTTGCACTGCAAAATCAACAAAAATCACCTACAGATAATAACTTACATAAAAGGTTAGTTAGACAGGTAAAGTATGTTTATTCTTGGTACTATGAGTTTAGTAAATCTCCGCCTCAATATCCCCCTCAAGAAATATTGAGCATTGAGAGATATAGGTCAAGCTTTTAATCATTGGAGAACTGTATCAAGTAGAAGTTTACATAAGTTTAAATGTATAAATGTTTGGGAGAGTTTCTATCTATCCATAATTCGGTTAGTAAAACTCAAAAATTTGTATCTTCTATACTATTTGAAAACCTCAGTATGTTTAAAATTGGGGATAGTTAGTAGGTCGGTTTTAAATATGGATGTACGCTAAAAATAACAGAAAAAAACGAGATATAACCGGTCTAAATATCTGCATAGATTCTCTAAAACTTTGTTTGCATGACTCTCAAGTCAGGAATATTAAAGCCGACCGATAAGCAAAAATAATTATGGGTTTGTCATTAATACCAGAATACCAGGAGATATTTAATGAAATTAGAATTAGCTGACCTTCAAAATACAATTTTAGAAGTTGTAGAAGGAATGGTAGTCGAGAATCATATTGAATTTGAAGAATCGATTCAGCCTAATACCAGACTGGTTCAAGATTTAGGCTTTACATCCATCAATTTTGTTGAGCTAGTTGTATTAATCGAAGAAAGGCTAGGTGATAAATTGGGATTTCATGGTTTATTGATGCAAGAAGGTGAATACATTGAAGACCTTTACATTTATGAGTTGATTAAGTTTGTTCAGCAAAAGTTTAACTCAGAAGAAACATCTAAAGAAGAAACTTTTACTTCAGCTATAAATTACAAACCACACTCACAGACAATCAATTATCAGGGGATTAACGAATCTAAAATCCAAGAATTTTCTACAACGATTAATAGTAAAGTCTCTCAGGTTTTGTCTATCGAAGCCATCGGTTCTAAACCTAAGAATAGTTCAGCTATCTTTATTCTTTGCCCACCCCGTTCTGGCTCTACTCTTTTGAGGGTAATTTTAGCAGGACATCCTCAAATTTTTGCTCCACCTGAATTACATCTTTTATCTTACGAAACTTTGCCTCAACGAAAAGCGTCTTTATCTAACGAACTGAACCGTCATTTATTACAGGGAACTATTCGAGCTCTAATGCAGGCTTATAACTTAAGCATTGAAGAAGCTAAAACCTGGATGGAAACCTATGAAATACAAGGAATGACAACTCAAGAGTTTTATCAACTTTTACAAAAAGCGATCGGTGACAGAATTCTAGTTGATAAAACACCTACCTATGCTTCTCATCTCAATATTCTACAAAGGGCTGAACAAGAGTTCGATCGGGCTTATTATATCCATTTAGTTCGTCACCCTTATGGTATGATTCGTTCTTATGAAGATGCTAAACTAGATCGAATTGTGCCTTTTATGAATACAAGTTCTTTTTCACAGCGAGAACTTGCTGAGTTGACCTGGGTTGTTAGCAATCAAAATATTCTGGAATTCTTTAAACAAGTTCCTCAACATCGACAATTTCAAGTCAAGTTTGAAGATTTAGTTCATTTTCCTGAAGACAGCATCAAAAAAATATGTGATTTGATCGATCTTAATTTCGATCCAGGGATGTTACAGCCTTACAAGGATAAAGAGCAACGGATGACAGATGGTATAGAGACTATATCTATGATGAGTGGCGACTTGAAGTTCCATCTTCATCGCGCGATCGAACCTGATGTTGTCGATCGCTGGAAAAGATATCATCAGGAAAACTTTTTAGGAGAAGTGAGTTGCAATTTGGCTGAAAGTTTTGGCTACTCAATTAATGTCTAATATCATGTCCGGTTGAATAGTTATAAATAACGACAGAAGAGAGAAGTCAGTAGGGGCAATTTCCTAGGTCATGCTCCGCAAACATGAATTGCCACAGGAGTCAGGAGGGAAGAAGGAAAAAGAGGGAAGAAGAGGAGAAAGTTTTTTCATCATATACAGCGGATTCCATTTTGGTGAGGTACACCCCTCGCGGGCATCTTGCCCGCACTACAAACATTTAATTATTAATATCTGTACTTCATATACTTGGAATATGCTGTAAGAATTCATCACCAACATTTATGTTGGGTTGAACCATTTGGTTATGTTAACAAGCCTCCTCAGTTAAAAATTCTGTCTAAGGTGGTAGGTAAATAAATTGGAATTATGCTTTCGTGAAAATTAGAAATCTGTTCTGGTTTGATAGTTGCAAGTAAAAATATAAATTTCTGTTAAAAAGCCCGATTTCTCAGACATTCCTTGTGCTCTATAACTGGATTTGATATAATTACTCATAAGTTTGGTCTGAAGAATTTTGACTCGGTAGGCTAACTACAAGCTCTTATAGCAAAATTTCTTAATTTTGAGTGTAGAATTTTCTGTAAAAACGGATGGTGGATACTGACACTGCCATACTGCTTGAAATTCTGCCATTATTAAAAATGTAAGTCTGAGGATAATTAAATGAGTTTTTCAATTCAATCTCTATATACTTGGTATCGTAATAGTATCCGTAATCCAAAATATCGTTGGTGGATAATTCTGGGAACTTTGGCTTATGTATTGAGCCCTATTGATATCTCTCCAGATTTTATCCCAGTTGTTGGACAAATTGATGATATTGCTATTGTCACTCTCTTGGTGGCCGAGGTTTCTCAGATGGTAATTGATTATATGAAGTTGCGTCGTGGTGAAGATGTGCCAGTAGTATCTGATATTAATGGTAAAGACTCAACTACTACTGATGGTACAGTTGATGTAGATGCGGTTTCTGTAAAATAAATTAAATATAGGCAAGCATCAGCTTTTGAGTATTTTGCCTTAAAAATATTTAACCCAAATCTTAGGTTGCTAATAAGTTATAGATTTGGGTTGCTTTTTTTGTGGGAAAATGGTAGTAATTCTAGGGTATCTGCTACGAGTAGGATATTCTCAATAATGAAACTTAGTGAACTTGTAAACAAACTTGGCGGTGAGGCGCTCGCTTGTAGTCTGGACAACACAGATGCTGTTGACCCAGAGATTAAGGGTGTGGCAGGGGTTGATGAGGCAGTAGCAGGTACTCTTAGTTATATAGAAGGGGCAAAATTTGCCAGTTATTTAGGCACGACGAATGCCAGTGCTTTGATTTTGCCGATGGATGAAACTCTACAAGCTCAAGCAACGGAGCGCGGTATTGGATGGGTTGCTGGAAAAGAAGCTAGATTATTGTTTGCTAAGGCGATCGCTATTTTTTATCAACCTTTTCGACCTACTCCGGAAATTCATCCTACTGCTATTATTCACCCAACGGCAGAAATTGGCAAAAATGTTTATTTGGGCGCTCATGTTGTAGTTGAGGCGGGGGTAAAAATTGGCGATAATGTTTGCATTTATCCAAATGTGGTGATTTATCCAGATGTGGAAATAGGTGATAATTCTGTTTTACACGCTAATTGTTCGATTCACGAACGGAGTCAGTTAGGAAAAGATTGTGTTATTCATAGTGGGGCTGTTATTGGTGGGGAAGGTTTTGGTTTTGTACCGACTCAAGAGGGTTGGTTTAAGATGGAGCAGTCTGGGAG
>JBARXI010000392.1:0-27971 GCA_049647275.1 Microcoleaceae cyanobacterium | reverse complement strand
GAATTACCCCGACAGGAGAATTACCCCGACAGGAGAATTACCCCGACAGGAGAATTACCCCGACAGGAGAATTACCCCGACAGGAGAATTACCCCGACAGGAGAATTACCCCGACAGCAGAATTACCCCGACAGCAGAATTACCCCGACAGCAGAATTACCCCGACTTATTTATAACTATTCAACCGGATATGATATCAATAAGTAACAAACAGCTAAAATTCTGTAATAGCAGGAATTGGAGTAATTTTAACTAGCATAAAGATTAATATTTATTCACAAATAAGGAAGGGAAGGGAAGAGAAGATGAGTTGGTAAGTGCCAAGGTAATATTATTTTAATCCTTTTAAGCCTAATTCTGAGTTTAATTCTTCCCAAAACCCCTCACCCTGCCTAATTTTTAATTAGCCGATCGCCTTTCAATTATAATTCTTTAGTAAAGTTAGCAACTACTGCAGGTACATTTGAATATTCGGCTTCTAGTTTCTGCTTAACTTCTAAATCCCAAGTTAGGTCATAATCACGCTCAAATTCAGCTACTACGAATTGGCGAACTGTTCCCACTACTTGAATCTCTTCATCTTCTACGATGGGTTTTTCAGGGACAGTTTCTAGTATAACTAGTACTTTATCGTCATTAAAAATATCACCTTGTTCTTGTAGGATAAATGTGGTGGGACTGAGAATTTCTTCGACTTCACCATTTAATGTTACGGTAGTACCAATGAGTTTATTAGTGTCTTCTGAAACATCTTCTACATCTGTAACTGTTTCTACAGGGGCTTGAGCTTCTGTTTCCCCTGTATTGCAAGCGCCTAGCAAACTTGCTGCTACTATAGTTAATGCTGCTAAACTCCTTTTTCCATAAAATAGTAATTCTCGAACGTTACTATTATTAGATGCTATTTTTTGATTAAAGATTCGATTTAATATTTTCATAAAATTCTACTTGGTATTGGTATGTTGAACAATTAACTCTTTTCTTATTTTACTTATATTTATCTCAAATTATATAGTTTAACACAGAAGAATATATCCATCTCTAAAATTAGATTATAGAAAAACCATAGTGCGTGACGATTGCTGTGATTACCAGAGCAGATAAAAATAGGCCTAAAATATAAACATAAAAAACTATTTTTTTGCCATAATGCAATACATAGTATGAATCGGAATCACGGCAAACACTACTAGATTAGATCGCTAAAAATAAATGCTATTACTCCGGCAAAACTAACATCATTGGCAAATAAAATTGCTGCAAGAGGAATATTTCCCAAAATTAGCAACATAGTAGTGGAGACGCTGTATCAGGACTTACCCATGAACTCTGCTCTATCTGTAGCTGTAGTCGGGTGCGTTGCAATGCACCACCTTATACTATAACTAGTGTATGACAGAGGATGGGTGAGTAAGTCCTATGGATGTAACGTCTCCACTTCTGATTATGGTTGATAATGAAACAAATGATCTTAGTTACTAAGTGATATTACGACCATTTTCGATTACCTTCTTCATCCACTCGTGCTTGTCTCACCACATCGGAAATTTCTTCAGCATCTTTCACATGATGTAATGCTTTTTTTTCACCATCTTCACCTTCTGCAACAAAGTAAGTAGGAACCTGAAGATGCTCTCCTGTAATATCGCCAGTATCTACAGCTAATTGCTCAGATTTTTCTTCGATGCTTTTGTTTTCATCGATGCGATCGCCTGCATTAATTGTTCTATTTTGATTTTCTTCAATATTCATAAAATACTCCTTTATATCTGATTTTTTTGTTGAAAGTAGGGTGCTACATAAAATAAATTTAAGTTTTTCGACACCCCAAAACTTATTTTAATTATCTCTCAAGCTCACCTTTAGCTTAATCAAATAACTGTTTGCTTATCATGGTTCTTTAGATATAAGTTAATCGTATTGTTCCTCTATCAATAGTTATAAATAAGATTCTGTTTACCTATCAATATTATATTTTGGTTTACAATCAGTGAGCATTCCTAAATATTTTTCTCTGGCGACAATGAATTAGCCCTGCCTTTGAAAGGGTGGTTGGGGGTCTAAGTCTATCGTCGTTGTTTAACCAAAAATGATATAGTAGATAACTGGGCAAAAAAAAATTATAAATTTCTTTGATAAATTGGATTTAATACTAATATTTAGAATGACCTACTTAAATAACTCCAGACATTCTTGGTCGAGGATACCTGGAATTACTTTAATATCTTGAAATCCTTGCTTAACTACAGTTTGACAATTACGCAGTACAACCTATTTTCCTCATTGCGACGGACAGGGTTTGCGGAGCAGTCCGGAACGGATAGCAATCTCAAATCCTAGTTTTTCGTACCTAATGCGTAAGTCCTGATACTGTTATTCAACAACGCTAATAAATAATAAATAATAATATTTTTAAGGATTAATACGACGATATCTCGCCTCTATAAACAAATACGCCGCATAAGCTATAAGCCCGATCGCTACCAAACCTAACATAATTTTGCCGAAGGGTTGTCGGGCGACCGTTTGCAATACTCCATCCAGTCCCCTGACTTCACTAGCATCAGACTGTTGACCAGCCTTAAGTAAGAAAAAACCAATAATTACAAAAACTATACCTCTAGCAGCAATACCAATTCTGCTAATACGAACAGCCCAAGTTTCTTGTTGGGAATTCATTTCACTCAAATTGAGCTTTTTACGAAACTTGATTTTATAGGCTTTGTAGAGTCTGTAAAAACCAATCCCGATGACGAGCGCTCCGAGCAGACCTACCAACCATTGCCCAAAAGGTTGTTGAAGCAATCGCGCTGTCCAATCCTGCTTAGAATTACCACTGCCACCACCACCTGCTCCTAAACCCAACATTGCAGCATTTACAGCCAAACCTAAATAAGTCAACCCACTAATTACATATCCTAGACGGGAGAATATACCTTTTGCATCTGTGCCCTTATTTTCTGGGTCTGTAACTGCTTCTATAAGTCGCCAGAGGCTATATCCCACTAAACCGATAGCTAATAATATTAATAAAAACTTACCGAATGGTTGTGCAGCAATGGTATGCAGAGCACCTTTTGTATCAGTTGTTTTCCCACCAGCAGTAAGTGCAGCTTGTAATGCTAATATCCCCACAATCGCATAAACTATTCCCTTAGCTGTATACCCTAGCCTTGCCATTGTTTCCATAGGTTTTTTTCCTTGATGATTAAATCAGATAATTATTCGTTGGGTGGTACAACTTTTACGTCAACACTGACTGCTTGAACGCCTTTAATTTCTTTTGCTAAAGGCTCAATAGTGTCATATTCATTTTGGTCGGGAACTGTACCTACAATAAAAACTTTTCCATCTTCTGCTTTTATGGTGAGCTTACCCCGAGGAATATTAGCTTCTAATTTGGCGCGAACTTCACTCGCTAAATCAGCATCTGCTCTTTTTTCTTCGTCGCCAACCCAGTTGTTTCGTTGCTCTCTAGCTCGGATATCTGCATTTAGTTGAGCTTGACGAGTACTATTTTCAGCATCTTCTTTGGTTTCTTCTACATCGTTAATATTTTCAACTTCATCATTGAGTCCGTCTGGAGCATCAGCACTGGTTTTAGCTATATTACTATCGCAAGCAGCAGCACCAAAAATGAATATGCTACTAAATATTAATAAAATAAGTTTTTTCATTTTCATCAAGTAATATTTTTAAATTAAAATAATAATACATATCATTTTAGATGTGTAAAACATAGGATTATTTTGGATTTATTTAGAAGCAAACTAAGTTTAATTAAATATTTGCTCCAATGGTAAAATCCAGCCTATATTCCACACATTAATTCAATCAAAATTTATCAGTTAAGACTCTGTTGGAGGTTCAACTTTTACATCCATACTAACCGCATTAACCCCTTTAATTTCCTTTGCTAAAGGCTCAATAGTTTCATATTCCTTTTGATCGGGAACTGTACCAGCAATTTTTACCGTACCATCTTCGGCAGTTACAACTAACTTAGCTCTAGGAATATTTGCTTCCAACTTAGCACGAACCTCACTGGCTAGATCGGCATCTGCTCTTACTTCTTCATTACCCACCAATTCATTTCGCTGTTCTCTTGCCCTGATATCAGCACTTAGTTGAGCTTGACGAGTTTCACTAGCTGCATCTTCTCTAGTTTCTTCAACAGTGTTGACATTTTCAACTTCATCATTTAATGTGTCGGGAGCATCAGCACTCGTTTTAAATGTGTCGTCGCAACCTACTCCACCAAGCAATAATATGCTACCTAGAATATAAGATGTTAACTTCTTCATTTATTTACCTCTTTTTTTGATAAGTAATTTTGCATCAGTTACTATTAATAAAAACTATTTTTCTGTAGTTGTTACAGCCTGTGGAATGTCATATATCGCCCATTCTTGAACGTTACGTTTGTGCAGAATTCCATGAGCGTGTGCAATCTCGGCTTCTGTACCTGTTACCATGATTAAATAATCACCTTTGGCAACACGAGCACTATATTCTTTGGCTTTATCTTCAGGAATACCTAAGCCCACTAAACCACCAACTAAACCTCCAGCTACAGCTCCAATAGCACCCCCTGATAGTGCGGTAGCGATCGCTGTTGCTTCCATACCAGCTAACAAAATCGGTCCCACACCAGGAATGGCCAGAGCGCCCAAACCAACTAATAAGCCTGTTAAACCTCCTAATGCACCACCGGTAACAGCTCCTGTAGTTGCTCCTTCTGATGCTTTGTTACCTTCAGTGTGTTCATCTACTTTATCTAACTCTCCAGGAGCGATTTCATGCTCGCCTTTAGGGTCTCTAGCAATGACTGACACTTTGTCCATATTAAATTTAGCATCTTTGAGTTCTTGGAGTGCATACTCTAGATTGTTATAGTCCTCAAATATACCTACTGCACGTTTATGTGTCAGTACGGGAGTTGAAGTATTACTCGTATTAGTCATTTATTTTCTCCTAGTATTAGTTCACTATTATATCAATAATGATTGTCAATTTAAGTATTTTTCATCTGTCTGTCGATGTATATTGATTAAATAAATAAATTCTTTTATATTACCTCTATCTAGGGGAGGATTCTTTCAAACGAAACATTTTTCTTGATTTTATGGAATATCCATAGCATTTCAATTCTCTATCAGAAGAAGGATGAGCATATTCAAAAAAAAAATTACTATAACAATATAGAAAAAAAAGCGAGCCAACAACAAAGGAGAAAATTTAATATGCCTTTAGCAAAAATGACAAACGTTTACCCCGAATATAAAGAACAAATTTTTGGTGGAGAAGATATTAAAAAGTATAGTGTATATACAGGGGAAACAGAAGAGAAAGTAGGGGAAGTTTATGATGCTCTAGTTGATGAGCATGGTCGTTTTCGTTATCTTGTAATTGACACGGGTTTCTGGATTTTTGGCAAGAAAGTATTGATGCCCACTGGTCGTGCTAAAATCGATTACGATCGCCAAAGAATCTATACTATTGGTTTTACTAAAGAGCAAGCTGAAAACTTGCCTAAATATGATGATGATATGACTGTTGATTACGAATACGAAGAAGCAGTTAGAAAAGTTTACCGTGCTCCCGCAACACAAAGCACTTATGATGCTAAAAGCTATGACTACGAGAAAGAGCCAGAAATCTATAAACAAATTGATGAAGGAAATCAACAACGGTTGAGACTTTACGAAGAGCGTCTTATTACTAGTAAACAGAGTCAAAAAACTGGTGAGGTTGCAGTTGGTAAGCGAGTAGAAACTGAAACTGCAAAAGTTTCTGTGCCAGTAGACAAAGAGCGGGTAGTTATTGAGCGTAGCACTCCTGGTAATGCAGTAGAAGTTAAGGCAGGCGAGGCTAACTTTAAGGCTGGAGAAGTAGCTCGTGTGGAAGTGTATGAAGAGTCTGCTAATATTGATAAAAAAGCTTTTGTTCGCGAAGAAGTTAGCGTCCGCAAAGAAGTAGACCATGAGACTGTAGATGCTACTGAGAAAGTACGTCGCGAAGAGTTAGAAGTTGATACTGATGGAAAACCTGTGGTTACAAATAATCGCTAGGATTTCAGCCATAAAATTAATGGGATTAAATAGATAAGACTGGTTGAGTCATTAAGTATGATGGCTCAACTTAACTCTTTATTGAATAATTGTTTATTCTTCATAGGAGAGAATTTCAATATGTCTAACGAGAACGAAAACGAAGAAAAAATTCGTTTATTAGAAGAAAAATTAGTGGTTAATCGGAGCAAAAAAAAAGTAGGAGAAGTCATAGTTCGCAAAGAAGTAGAAACTAAAATTGTCGAAGTTCCTATCAGACAAGAAAAGTTAATTATTGAGCAACAGATAGGAGAAGAAATTCACAAGCTGGGAGAAGTGGATTTATCACAAGAGAAGGTCTCTATATCAGGAGAAATAATTGACCCTAGCACTAGTAATTATTCCTCTGAATATAGTGAGTATATTGTTAGTGGCGAATTTATCTCTCCTAGTGTTGCTAGCGATGTTTTATCTGCACTACAAAATGGATGCACTAAAGTTCGCATAGAAGTGACTGTCGCAAATCAAGAACTTCAGAAAGCTTATCAACAAATTTTTGATAGTTGTACTAGGATTTGATAATTTTTTCATAAATTCATCAGAATATTTATAATTTTAAGATGAAAATTTAACTTTAATTAAAGTATTGTTATAGTTTCTATGACTCGTTCAGCCTGTCTCATATTTAATCCCGTTTCTGGTCAAAATAATCCAGAGATAGATTTACAAAATATTGATGTACTGTTGTCGCCAGAATTTGACTTAGATATAAAGTTAACTACCCCGGAAGTTGATGCCGATCAACTAGCACAAGAAGCAATCGAAAAAGGAGTTGAATGTATTATAGTTTCTGGTGGTGATGGCACTGTTTCTGCAGCAGCTACCGCAGTAGTAGGAACAGATATTCCCCTGGGAATTATTCCTCGTGGTACTGCTAATGCTTTCGCTTTAGCACTGAACATTCCTACAACATTAGAAGCAGCTTGCTTTACAATTTTAGAAGGTAAAACTCATTCGGTGGATAGTGCCATGTGCGATAAAAAACCGATGGTATTACTATCAGGGATAGGTTGGGAAGCAGAAACAATAGAAAGCACTTCTAGAGAAGCAAAAAACAATTTAGGTTCTTTGGCTTATTTTATCTATGGAGTTAGAAAACTATGGGAATTTAAGATATTTGAAGCCAAAATTGAAACAGATGATGATAATTTTACAGTTAATGCAGCAGCTATTACTATAGCAAATGCAGCCCCTCCAACATCTTTGTTAGCTCAAGGTCCGGCAGGAGTTATTTATGATGATGGAATGTTAGATATTACGATAGTAGCACCTAAGAATAGAAGCGGGGCAATCAGTGCATCTTATCATCTCCTAAAAACATCTTTTGAAGGTAGTCCTGTGGAGCGGGATGACCTTAGTTATTTCAGAACTAAGTACCTAAAAATTTCTACAAATCCAGTTCAGAAAATAGTTTTAGATGGGGAAATAATGGGAAATACTCCTGTAGAAATAAAATGTTTTCCTAGTAGTTTAAAAGTTTTTTTACCAAGAAAGTCTGAATAATCCTAACTTATTTAAATTATTTAATCTATCAAAAGTTATACATTGATATTTTTCCCTGAAAAGGCAGTTAAGTAGGTAGGCACGAATAAACCTCACTATGTAACAAAATATAAACCAGCTAAAACCGTTGAGATTGCTTCTTTCCACTCCGTTCCAGTCGTTTCGGACATAGTGACATTTAATTAGGCCGGGCTAGCTACTTCTGTTGATAGATGTTCTAGTTTGAGTAAAATTGTTTTGATAATAAATGAAGTATAAAACATGGATAAAATATTATGCCAAAGCTAAATATTGGTTTAACAGAAGAACAACTTCATGGTGTTATCAATATTTTAAATAATGAATGGTGCTGACAACGTTGGGAATGCCAGAAGATAAGGCTGCTATCTATGAAATTCGCCTGAAAACTGGAGAATTTCAGGTCATGGCGGAAGTTCCCGCAGATAAGTCAGGAGAATATCAACTGCTGATGGAAAGTGCTGGTGGGGAAGAAGTTCATGTGAGCGAGCAAATATTACCTCGTGCTTGTGCTGGTCGTTGCAATAGTCCAGATGATTTATCTCCTGAAGTTCGTTCCCATTTATCGGAGAATGCTCGGGAAAGTTTTATCGATCGCTACAATTTTGTGTTAGGTGAAACAGAAGATCAATTGAAGGCCGAACAAGCTGCTTGGGAGAAAATTTACCAAGAATTTGAAGAGGATGAAAATGGTGTTTGGTCTAAGCAAAAAGTTAGTACATAATTTTTTATACTGGGTGTGGTGAAACAACAGTAAAAAATAACAACTAAATCTATTTGCAACATTTTTAAAACTAAGTAGGGGTAATTTATGAATTACCCCTACTGTTATTTAGTAATGCTTTTTGTCTTCTCTATTAAATCAACCCTGCTTCATTAAACATAATAAAAATAAAATATATAGCATTTTTTAAATAGATCACATAGATGAGGTATACAAGTGTTGGATTTTAGGGGACAGGCAACAGAAAAAAAATACTGTATCTGATTAATATGGACACCGCTATAATAAAAATTTGATTGTAAGTCTCATGTCTGAAGTTGTATGTGAAAATAACTTCACCGAATCAACTTTTTATCTTTTTTATTATGGGTTTAATACCAATTTCAAAAAAGAATTTTACGCATAATTGGGGTGATTAAAAAGATACATTTTGACCTAAAAAAAAATGGTATATAAGTCATTCATTCTGTACGTCGCCAATCCGACGGCGACCCTGCCTGACTCCTAAGAAATAGCCTAGCTATTTGTAGCAAACATTTATCAAATTAGTATAATACCTCACCTTACAGGGGGTGAAAATGTAATTTTTGGGTCTTAAATCCCCATCTTCCCAAATCTTTTGTACGTCGCCAAACTCACGGCTCCCCTACCTGACTACTTTTTCAACGAACTTTTATTTGATATCAAATCCGTTTAATTCGGCACGTAAAAATGTTCCATCTTCAACCATTACCAAATATTTCCCCATCCCCCCATCTAATTACACCGATGCTACCGGATTTGAGATGATATCTTATACTCCCCAACTCCCTAACTACCCATTTGATTGTACTGGTAAATTCAAGTTTTATTCCTACTTAAAACTCCAGCAATTATTCCGATTCCCACAGTTAACAGAACTATAGAAACAATAACGTAGGTAGGAAGAGAAGACAAAATTCCTACACCTTGAAGCAAGACAATTATTGCAGATACTACTAGGCAAAGACCCAGTGTAACCAAAATTACGGTTGTTCCCATCGATGATTTAGGAGATTTACTCATAGCTAATATTTCCTCTAATTTACCAAAAAAATTGGCATTGCTTGAAGAAGGAGTCAGGAGTCAGGAGTCAGGAGTCAGGAGTCAGGAGGACCGAAAATGGGGTCGATGGGGATTTAAGCCCCACCAACCGCATTTGCACCCCCGCTGACGGTGGGGTATTAAACCCATAAGAGATAATTAAGATATTAAACTTTAAATAATTAATTTTTGTATTGATGAAAAGTTTGTCTATCGAATTAAAATGAACTCGATAAATAAAAAATTCCTACTTGATTTATTCAGTGAATATGCAATGCAAAAAAAATAAGCTATTTAGGCCCTTTGACTGGTAATTTAACACTAAATCTACTACCTTTATTTAGTTCAGATTCTACTTCAATGGTACCAGCATGAGCTTCCACAATTTGTTTACACAAATACAGTCCTAAACCACTACCAGAACGTTTATGGTTTCCCTGATGAAATTTTTCAAAAATTCTAGCCTTGATTTGTTCAGATAACCCTATACCTGTGTCTTCAACTGCGATTATTGCTAAGTCTTGATTTTGGTGCTCATTATACATTAAATCTACTTTTACAAAGCCCCGATCCGTAAACTTAATTGCATTTCCCATTAAATTAGTTAAAATTCGGCGCAATTCCAGGCGATCGCCTATTACCTCATTTATCTCTGTTTCTGATGGCAGATTTAACTTAATTTCAAGTTCTTTATGTTGAGCTATAGGCACAAGCTCGCTGCTTACTTCTTGGATTAATTCTCTAATATTAAGGGGAATAAAACTGAGATTTTTTTCACCCACTTCATACTTATAAACATCCAACAAAGAATTTAACATTTCTAGTAAAGTCTGATTATTAGTAATCATACTGTCAAAAGCTTTGTTCATTTGTGGAGAAACTTCTCCAAATGCTCCATCTTGAAGTAAATCTAACATTCGGTTAGCTGCAACTATAGGAGTCCGCAAATCGTGGGTTAGGCAATGGACAAAATTTTCTCGTTGGTCAATACTATGCTTAAGTCGCAGGAGCGATCGTACCCTGGCTTGGAGTTCGTCTAGTTGGACAGGTTTCTGAATAAATTCATCTGCACCTAGGTCTAATCCTTTTACTACACTAGACTGTTCGTGAGCAGTAATCAATAAAATAGGAATAAAAGGCAATTTGCGGTTAGAGCGAATCTTTTGAGTTACTTCATAACCACTCATACCTGGCATCATCACATCTAGGATAATTAAATCAGGTGGAGATTTGTCAATTTGAGCGAGGGCGTCAAAACCATTATCGATCAATATTACTTGATGTCCTTCTTGTTCGAGAGCCAGTTGAATCAAAAATAAGTTATCAGGTAAGTCATCAACAACAAGGATATATTTAGTTTGGAGTATAGAATAAACAGACATAATTTACCTTTATTCAGTTAATTTTTCGATAGTACAGATTAATGAAATTCTTTTAATAATTTCTGGCAAATATCTATTTAATTGGTATTAGATAAAATGTTAAATTAATTTTGCACAGATACTTACTTATGGAGTTTTTTAAGTTTTGTCATAATTAACTATTGTTCTATCATCTTTTGATTGTGTAATTTTAATGTCTTAAGTTTGTTATTTATTAGTCTGAGGCTGTATTTAAGCAATTATTTATAGTTTATAAATATAGTTTATACCGTTTATCACCCCGTGAGGAGGTACAGTTATCTTTTTTATGCCTGTTGCCTGTTGCCTGTTGCCTGTTGCCTGTTGCCTGTTGCCTGTTGCCTGTTGCCTGACGGAGCTGTTCCCTATTCTCTATAGCGGTTCTCATCCTTTATGAGGTACAGTATTTTTTCTTTTCCCTATTCCCTGTTGCCTAAAATCCCAAATTTCTGTATTTCACCAAGAGCGAGAATTGCTATATTCCCTGTTGCTTAAAAAAACTAATTTTGTACCTCACACTTTTTGAGAATTGCTATATATATATATTTATCAAAATTTAATTGTCAGGAGATTAGCTCGCGTGTTGATTGTCACAAACAAAAATTTGTTCAGAACTATTAGTATCTTCAACTAAAATATGTTTACTATTATGGCTGACTTGCCGAGGAAGCTCAACCATAAAAATGGAGCCTTTATCGACTGTACTGTCAACTACTATTATTCCTCCAATCGCTTGGACTAAATTTTTAGTAATGGCTAGACCAAGACCTGTGCCTGAATGTTTGCGAGTTATTGTTTGGTCTACTTGATGAAAAGCTTTGAAAATTACTTTTAAATGTTCTTGAGCAATACCAACACCAGTATCTTCTACAATAATCCCTATTCGCTCGTCTGGCAAATCCAAAGCTGTTACTTTTATATACCCAGATTCTGTAAATTTAATGGCATTAGATATTAAATTTACTAATATTCGCCTTAAGCAATTTTGATCGCTAAATATATCAGGATTTTTTAGTTTTATATTGACTTCTAAACCTAACTTTTTCTCATTTGCCAGACAGCGCAATTCTTCTGAAGTGATTATTATTAAATGAGCTAAGTCAACTTTTTCTAAATTGATATGTAAGCGACCTGCTTCTATCTTAGAAAAGTCTAACACTTCATTTAACATCATCAAAAGATGTTGACTATTATTAAAAATCCTTTGAACCATATCCATTTGCTTTGGACTTAAGGGGTCTGGATATTGACGTAGCAATAGTTGAGAAAATCCCATAATCGCATTCATTGGGGTACGCAACTCATGAGACATATTCGCTAAAAACCGCGATTTTAATCTTGATACTTCTAATAATTGTTGATTTTGTCTTTCAATTTGTTCTCTTTGTTTTTCTAATTCTTGATTTTTATGTTTTAGAAGTTCATTACTTTCTCGCAATTTTTTGTTAGCTACTTTGGCTTCCATTTCAGCTTGATAAATACGGATAGCATTGCGCAGAATTTGAGACAAAGTTTCTGGTGATATTCTTGATTTGGAAAGATAATCTGCTGCCCCAGCTTTCATTAATTCAACAGCAATTCGTTCATCGCCCTGACCTGTTAACACTATCAAAGGAACTCTTATTTCTATTATTTGTAATTCCTTTAATAGTTCTAATCCATCCTGAGCGGGCAAGCGATAATCGAGAAAAACACAGTCAAAAATTCTGCTTTTTAGAAGCTCTAAAGCCTTTTCACCATCATCAGCTTCAACTACTTCCATTAAAATACCTGCTTTTTTTAAAGCACGGAGCACTGCCATCCGGTCTACTTCATCGTCATCTACTATTAATATTTTGAGTTTTTTTGACATTATCATTATATCTTCTCCACATATTTTTGTGTTCTGGTGTCTCTTTTTCTTTGATTTATTTAAATAGTTTAACTAACTTTTTTAAGGGTTGCTAGGGGTACAAATGCACAAGTAAACAGATAATTAGTATATTAGTATAACCTAGAAAAAATCGTGAAAATCCCCCGAATTAATGCTGTTACTAAGGGTATAAACTATTTGGAAAACAGTAAATATTTTTGCTTTGAACAAGCATGAGGTATTAAAAAGCGTCTTGAATAAATTCTCTACTAGCTCTGGCTTTACTGAAGGTTGTTGGTTGTTGGTTTTAAGTTTTAAGTTATAGAAAAAGGTTAATTGTTTTAGATAAACAAAGTCTTTTACCCAATATTTACTACCTTCTGCAAATACGATATATTCATAGTTTTATAACATTTCACATAAAGTCCAATACTTGTTTAAAGTAATCATAACTTCTGCAAACTTTGAGAAAGTCACAGGTTTAAGAATATACCCTGCCACATTCAAATTGTATGCTTCTATTCGGTCTCTATCTTCATCAGAAGTCGTCAGTACAATTACTGGTATTGGCTTGAGTTGTGGGTCATTCCTTAAAGTTTGTAGAAATTCAAGCCCACTCATCTTTGGCATATTCAAATCTAGTAAGATTAATCGGCGCTCAGTCGGAATTACAAAAGGTTTACTATCCTCTTGATTTCGGAGCATTGCTAAAGCTTCTAATCCATTAGCTGCTTCATACAAAGGATTTGTAATGTTATTTTTCTTAAAAGCTCTTTTGACGTTCATAACATCAACTTCATCATCTTCTACCAACAAAATGTTTATTACTCTTTTCTTCATTTGTTTTGTGTGATTAATTATTTATTGACAAACATATTTTTCTTAAAACTTTTTTTACTTATATTTTATCGTGAAATTCACTAAAATGTATCAACTCTTGGTAATATTTATTCCTATCTATTTTCTCTATCCTTAGATAGAGTTCCTATGATGAGATTTCAAAGATGAAAATTTTCATACTATAATTAATCTTTTTTTTATAACTAGAGCAATCTTATTTGATTTGTGAGATATTCTAGACTTTTAGTTAGAAAACAGGGAATACCGGAGCTGGGAATGGAAAACACGAAGCAATCAAATTCTCACGAATTATTTAGAATTGCTACATATCGATATTAATCGAACTAGGGTTCTAAAGTAGTCACATCAAATATAATAATTAATGGTAGCCAAGATATGAACTAACCCCTGGGCTGTTTTATTCCCAGAGAAAATTACAACTTTTTTATCCAGTTATATCAAATCCGGTAGCATCGGTGTAATTAGATGGGGGGGGATGGGGAGATGGGGGGATGGGGAGATGGGGAAATATTTGGTAATGGTTGAAGATGGAACATTTTTACTTGCCGAATTAAACGGATTTGATATTAAAATAAAAATTGAGTTCAACTCAATTTTTGGCGTTGCTGAAACTCTGTATGAATTCCACCAATTGAACAACTTAAAAGTTTTATATAATATCACATCCGGTAGCATTGGTATAATTAGATAAGCACCTACACAGAATTGATTACCTAATCTAATTTCCTGTAACTCTTGCAGTAAAAAGGTTTCTGTGCGTGGAAAATGTGTAATTAATTTTGTTTACACGGATTGGATTGACTAAAAGGAAAAATTTTTCTTTCTTATCCTTTAAAGGAGAGGCTTTTTACCTTAATTATTTGGTAATTAGTCGCCAATTAACCATTTATACCTTCATTCAGCAAAGCCCAATTTTTCAATAAATATTTATCTTTTTCCTGATGGGTTTAATACCCCACCGTGACCCGTGGTGCAAATTTGGTAGGTGAGAGTTAAATTTCTGGGTCGTCCTGCAGCCGTAATGGTGAGGATATATATTTTTTAATTTCTCCCCCACCTTCCACACCTTCCCTACTCCCCCACTCCCCATACTTCTCTCCTTCCTGTACCATTACTATGCACCCCCACCAATTTCAGTACCTCGCTAATCCGACACCTCCCCTATCTGACTTGCGCGTAGCACGATACTACCTGCCACCGAAAAGCTTCTGCGACTATTTAGGCCAAGTAAACTTGAAAGTAGTTCCCTGGCCCACCTGAGACTCTAAGATAATTATTCCTCCTTGAGTATCAATAATCTTCTTCACAATAGATAAACCAATACCAGTATTCTCTGTCTTATCGCGAGCTTCTAAAGTCTGAAAAATTACAAAAACTTTTTGATGATACTCTGGAGCAATTCCTGGGCCATCATCTGCTACTACAAATTCATAGAATTTACCTTTGTCTTCGACAGATATTTTTACAGTGCCATCGGGGCGGTTATGGTGCTTAATACTATTAGTAATTAAATTAGTAAATACTTGTTCCAAAGGCAATTTTTCTGCGGCGATTAGAGTCGGCATTTCTCCTACTACAGAAACGTTAAATTCTGATGGTTTGTCTATAAACTCACTCACTTCATCCAAAAGTTTACCCACATCTATCTCTTCGCGTTTGACTTTGATACGTCCGACACGAGAATATTGCAGTAGTCCATTAATCAAATCTTCCATGCGATGCACCCTTCCCCGCAGCAAATCCATTTGATGTTTAGTATCCTCATCTAACAAATCATTCAAGTCTTCTTCTAACCATTCAGAAAGATTAGCGATCGCCCGTAAAGGTGCTTTTAAATCATGGGAAGTTACATAAGCAAACTGATCGAGTTCTTGATTCCTTTTTTCTAACATTGCCGTAGTTATCAACAGTACAGAATTAAGTTTTGCCAGTTCATTCGCCCTTCCTAACAAAACTGCTTCTGTCTGCTTACGTTCAGTAATATCATCAATAGTGCCACAAATACCAATCACATTTTTCTGGTTATTTTTGTTAGTTTTAGCCTTTATTTCCAACCACCGGAAATCCCCCGTTTTTGTCTGGATGCGAAACTCATAACTAAAATAATCTTTCTGTTGAAGAATTAACAATTGAAATAGTTGAGCACATTTTTTTTTGTCTTCTGGAGCAAAAATGTAATCTATAAACGAATGATTAAAACTCTCTAAAGTTGTAAATCCAGTAATATTTGTCCAAGCATTATTTAAGAAGACAAAACGACCATCAATATCTGTTTGAAAAATAACTTCCCCCACGCTATTAACCACCACGCGATACCGTTGCGTACTTTCCAACAAAGCTTTTTCAATCCACTTATTTTCTGTAATATTCTCAAAAGCCATCCCAACAAAATCTTCTGGCAACGGAAAAATTTTTACAGCAAAAATTCTGAGCTGAATATTTTCATTACGATAGTGAAACTCCTTTAACTCTGTAGCTTCCTGAGACCGAGCAACCTCTACCAAAGCTGCTAAAATTTCTTGACTATCTTCTAAGGTTTCAGGACAACATTTAGATATTTGTTGATTAGTAAAGTCAGTAATATTTACACCTAACAATTTATTCGCAGCGGGATTAGCAGTAATTAACCGGAGGCTATTAGTATCGTCTGGGTTTTCCAGATGCCAAACACACAAACCAACTTGCATATTCTCAACCACATCTTTGTATAACTGTATTTGAGCGTGAGCGACTTCCGCTTCCTGACGAGCTATTTGCTCACTGACTATCAACTTATCTTTGCAGCGATTTGCTTTTTCTAGTTGAGTAGTTCGTTTTTGCACTCGCTCTTCAAGTTGTTGATTTAACCGCAAAATTTCTGCTTCGGCTTGCTTGCCTGGAGTAATGTCTTGCATAAAACCAACCATGCGGTCAAGATTACCGTTTTCATTCCATTTTGCTACTCCCCGAGCCAAAATCCATTTGTAGCTACCATCTTTACAACGCAGGCGATATTCTGCAATATAGTTGTTTGTCTTCCTTTGCAAATGTGTCTGTATTTTCTCCAGAGTTTGCTCCATATCCTCTGGATGTAAAAGAGCGCTCCAGGATTCATAGTAGTTACTTATTTCCTGGTCTGTATAACCCAACATTTCCTTAAATCTCACAGACATAAAAGCTTCACCTGTGACAATATTCCAGTCAAAGATGCCATCTCCTGACCCTTGAATAGCTAATTGCCATCTTTCCTCACTTTTTTTAAGTTCATCTTCTGTTTGTCTGCTCTGAGTAATATCCCTACCTTCACAAATTATCAGCACTACTTTCTGTTGCTCATCAAATATTGGTTTGAGAGAAAAATCAACTATACTGACTTGATTTTCTTTGCCTTGGAGCTTAACTTCATAACGAACAAATTCTCCACCAGCAGCAGTAGCGACAGCTTCTCGTAACTGAGTTGGAGTTTCTGGAGAAATGTGCCAGCATTTGGCTTCCCATAAAGGTTTACCTATGACTTCTTCTGCTGTTAGCCCGCTAAAGTCTAAAGCAGTCTGATTTATTTCTAGCACTACACCATCTACTTCCATTACGCCAATAAACTGGAAAGTTTGATTAAAAATAGCACGGTATCGCACTTCGCTCTCTCTCGATGCTGCTTCTAGCAATTTGCGCTGGGTAATATCTCGCGTTACTACTACTCCCTGGGTTTTACCATCTGGGCTAGAGATAATATTTCCATTTATTTCTACAGTGCGTGGTATTCCCTGCTTGGAAATAATCACCATTTCTAGATTACGAACTAATTCTCCTTTGAGGGTACGATATAGAGGGAGTTCTTCTTTACTCATCAGAGTTTTACCATCAGGTTGATACAACTGGTAATGTTCAGCCCATTCTTCTGGTGATATTGGTTGTAGAGGGAGTCCGTGAAATTCTTCGCTGGCACGGTTAAATATTTTTAGAGTGCCATTTACATCACAAGCCACAATGGCATCCGAGACATTATTTAGGAGTGCTTCTAGAAACTGTTGTTCTTTTTCCAGCTCAGTTTCCCGTTGTTCGTGCTTACCAAGCTTGGTGTAAGTGCCTATCCACTGTGAAATTTCCTTATTTTCTCCTCTTACGGGTTCAGCCCTAGCAATGAATCTGTGATAGGAGCGATCGGCTTGTCTGAGACGGCAATACATTTCATAGGGTTGTTTTGAGTTGACTGCTTTTTGCCAAGCTAACTGCACAGTCTGACGGTCTCCTGGATGAACTGCTTGAAAACAATTTTGACCGAGAGAATCTCTAGTATTTAATCCCGTGTAATCTTGCCATCGTTGATTTAGGTAGGTAATTTCTCCTTGAGGATTTGCTACCCAAACTATTTGAGGCATTGTTTCCATCATCCGATGATGATTGGCTTCACTGGCATCTAAACATTCTCTAAGGCGCTCTACTTCGCTGATCGGTTTTTGAAATTCTTGAGACTGAGAATTAGGAATTTTACTCATTTAGGTTAAATTGGTAAATCTAAAAATCTTGCTATCGAAAAAATTTTATCTTGCTACTTTACTACTTACTTTACTAACAAAGTCAGCTATAAATATCTTTTTGTGATATACATGATTTATATTAACAAGTAATTCCAATTATAAATTGTCCGCAGGTAATAATGAGCGATATTCGTGTTGTTTTGATTGAAGACCACGATTTGAGTCGAGTTGGTCTAATTGCTGCCCTGCAAAGGTCTCAAGGCATTAAAGTGGTGGGCGAGGCTGCTTCTGGCAGGGAAGGTTTAAGAGTTTTGCAGGCAACTAAACCGGATGTGGCAATAGTTGATATTGGGCTGCCTGATATGGATGGGATTGAGGTTACCCAGCAGTTTCAGCAACTGCAAGGTGATTTTGAAACTCAGCAGACAAAGGTGCTAATTTTGACCATGCACAGTAGTGAAGATTCTGTGATGGCGGCTTTTGCTGCTGGTGCTGACTCCTACAGTCTCAAAGATGTCAGTTTAGAGAATTTGGTGCAGGCTATTCGACTGACACACGAGGGCAATGCCTGGATCGATCCGAGTATTGCTAGGGTTGTGCTGAGGCAAGCTAGAGAAACGCCCTCAAATATGGACAATGCCTCGCAGCCAACAGAGGAAAAAATTGCTATTGATTCTGTGGCACAAGAGTATCAGCAAATGATTAGTAACGATCCTTTGACACAAAGAGAATTAGAAGTGTTGGAATTGATTGTAGCTGGATGCACTAATGCTCAAATTTCTGAAAAGCTATATATCACTGTGGGAACTGTGAAAACTCATGTCCGCAGTATCTTAAATAAGCTTTGCGCTGACGATCGAACTCAAGCTGCAGTTAGAGCTTTACGATCTGGTTTGGTGCAATAGATATATACATCTGCTGGAAATTCGATATTCTTTTTCTAAAACCCTTGTAGAGATATTCGATGGAAAGTCTCTACATTCTTTTTTTCGCAAGTTTCTCAAGTAATATATACAGCAGACTCCAGGTTTATGAAGTACAGTAAAAGCAGTTGATAAAATAGTTTTTGAAGTGTTGAATATTTAATATTTAGAACTTACCTAAGGCATCTATAAATAGTGTTTTTTGTAGTGGCAATTTATGTTTGCGGAGCATTCCGGAGGAAATTATCCTTATAGATTTATAGCTAGTGTATATGGTTCAATTAACAATTTTTATGTGACGAGGTGCCGCGCATGCTGGCGCACAACTCCGTTTTACTTGCGGAGCAAAACGAGGAGCGACATGAATGCGTAGCATGACAAACGGAAAACAATTAATAATTACCCTTTCTTAAAACGGATAGGATTGACACTTAAGGATTTTTTTTGATTTTATCCCCTTAAAAGGTTCGGCTTTAAGCCTAAATTGTTTAATTATTAATTACCTCATTGATATGGGCACAGCGATACTTGAGTAGATTAGGAAAATTTTCTCGTAACCATTCTGTGCAAGGCCGCTTGACTCGTAACCCAATCTGCCGATCATCTTTAATAGTTGTTTAAAATTAATAGGACTTACGCAACGAAGATTTGTCATTGCGACCGGAACGTAGTGTAGAGAAGCAATCGCATGAACTCTGTGATTACGTCGCTATCGCTTGCTATCGCAAAGCTGGCGCTAACGTAATGACCGGATTAGGTTACTTTTGCGTCAGTCCTGATTAATTACTCATCGCTTAATTGAGATGCACCTGAAAGTTATTTCTTTAGGAGGTTGTATTTAACCCAGGCAATGTTATTAAATTGAAGATATAAGAAACAACTAATACTTTTCCACTCACTTTATTAAAACTACATTAAAAAAAATAGTTTGGTATGATTTCTAATTTAGATTAATAAATAAGTAACTTGCTAAATATAGTTCTATATTTATTTACGAATAATATCCTAAGCAAAATTAATAGTTGTAGTCAATTAAACAATTAAGGAGGTTTAAATTTGCTAAGTCAAAAAAATCAACAATCTTTACAACAAACAATGGAGCTGCAAGCAAATGTGGCTCAATGTCAACCCCAGTATCTTACAGACAATCAGACTTGTATATCATCCGATGAACAACTACTCAAAAATATACTAGGTCGTCCAATTCTTCAGTCGATTTGCGATCGCGAAGGTAATTTGATTTTGGAGCTAGGCGAGTTAATTAGCTATCGTGCTGTAGAAATTGCTAAACAAGAAAAAGTATTCGAGCTTTTGCTCAATTCAGTTTACTATCAATAACCAAACTTGATGACTATTTTTTCACTAATACTTAAATTACCTAATTTATTAAAAAGGAAAGGTCAAAATCGACCTTTCCCTAAATTCAGATGAAAAAAAATTAATTAAAAAACTGCAAAATTTCTAATCTAGTCAATTATTTCCTTAGCTTTGTCTTTAACATTTTCTACAGAATGTTGTGCTTTTGCTTCAGTTTGCTTAACTTTGCCTGCTGCTTTATCTTCAGGATTACCAGTTATGTCTCCCATCATTTCTTGGGCTTTACCCTCAATATTTTTAGCAGTTGCATTTGCTCTATCTTCGGTACTCATAGGGATTAACCTCAAAATTTACTCTACATATATAATAGTAAGAATTCTCTGTTTTACTGCCCTCTATCTGGAGGAATAATCTTGATATATATATATTTTTTTTTATTTATGCAATTTAGATAGATAGGTACAAATTCATACTATTTTTATCTTGTAAGTTTAGCTCCAGGTAGTAATACCATGTTAAAAAAGTAATGCTATAGTTCATAACTACTTACTACAATTATGAAATGTTACAAGTAGATTATGGTTTGTTTTTTGCAATTTTTTCACCAGACCCTAAACCTAAGACTTCAGTAGGATATGTCGCACCGGTCAAAACTGCGATCGCGTTAGTATTGAGAATATTGATTTTTGATTATGAAAAAACACACAGGTCAATCAAATTAGCTTCTACCCAAAGATAGACACTTCAAAAAAATTATTTATTACTTGAGTTAGATGTATGAATTGAAAAATCTTTTTATAAGTATAAAAGGATATTTAGTTTTTAAAGGATAAAAATATATGATTTCTATCTCACGAGCTTTGAAGTCACGTTTAGTACGTTTTTTGATGGCTACTTTTGTCTGCACTTTCTTGTTTTTATCTAGCGCCTTTCCTGTTGTTGCTGCTACAAGCAGTCCAACAAAAGGTGAAGATGCTTTAAAGGAAGTTCAGAAAGAGTCAGAAGAGGTACTTAGATCCAATCCTCGCTCTATGGAGGAAGTGCAGTCTAAAGCAAAAGGTGGTCTCAATGCAGTTCAGGGGGGAGCTGATATGAATAAAATGTACCGTCCAGAAAATGCTCAAGATGCTACTTCTGTAGAAGAAAGAGTTCAAGACTTTTTAAATGACTTAACTGATTCAGATGAGAAATAAACATCAGTTATAAGTGGGTATAACTCGAACGCAAACTAGCGATAATTCCCGCCTTCTCCAGAAAGGGAATGTCGAGATGAAAGAATGCTATTTGAATTAAAGTACCAGGTTTTATCAAAGCATATCAGGAATTATTTGCTTTGTAAAACCTGGAATAATATTTAAGTATTTATTATTTATAGAAGTTTGAGACTTAATATTTTTTTTCGATTAATTTTTTGGGAAGAGGGAATACAGTAATTTTTATTTTTTATTCAATTTTATTCAAAATAAGTTATTAATTATTGCCCATATAGCAGTTTTCAGTTTAGGGAGGTACAGTCTTAAATTTTAATTCCCTTCCCTTTTTGAATGAGTTACCCTGCCTAATTGATTCCTCCGCCCCGCTTCAAAAAGAGGAAGCAAGAAGTTGCTGTGGTGATTTTTATTCAACAGGGGTCATTTCAGGCACGCCTCTTGCAGAGGAACTGCGCCCTTCAGGCACGCCTCTTGCAGTTCGGACCGAAATTACCCCGACAGTAGGGGTAATTCATGAATTACCCCTACTCCTCTGTGCTTATTTATAACTATTAAACCGGACATGATATAACTTATCTACAAACCAAACCGCTATTATTTTAAATAAAATTTTAAATAAAAAAATTAACATAAAAAAAGCCTAACTATTATGCTAGGCTCTATCTCTCTATCTATGTCACCAGTGATTCTCGATGATATACACTAAATTAGATTATACCTGTTCCTTTACCACGATTGTCTTCAGACATTTTTAGTTTTCCTTCTTCATCTGTCTGATTTACTTCCTTAACAGTTTCACCACGTTGATCTGCTATTTGTTCTTCTTTTTCCCTTAGATCGCCAGGCTCATTGACATACATTTCTGGTTCTATAGCAAAATTATTAAGCCTACCTTCTCGATCGACACTATATCCTTTTGTCGTATCCATATCTCCTTCTTTTTCAGGAGTGGATTTAAAATTTTCTCCCTCTCTTTCCATTCGAGACGCTACATCTGAAGGAGTGATATTAGGATCGAATTTAGCTGTACTTTTTTCTTTGTCAGTCATTAACTTAGTTCTCCAAATAAATTATTTAAGATTTTTTATGCAAAAAAAATTCTATGTGACTAAAACTTACTTACATTATTATATGTATGATTAGGTATCAATTTCTGGTACTACATCAGGACGCTCTTTGTCTTCCCAGCCTGGGGGACGCTTAGAGTTATACCATGCAATAGAACCAATTGTTGTAGCAGCAATAAAGCCAATTACTAATACTGCTACTGCAGCAACTGGAAAGTGAGATGCATTTGCTGCTGCCTCTGTAGCAACTTCTAATAAATACATAAAATTTAGGTCTCCCCCTTAGATGAAACTTAAATGCAATTTGTTTGAAATTTGTTAAGCTATTGAACTAAGAATAAAATAAATAAATTACCATTCACATCTATCAAAAGGATGATTTGAAAGCAATGGTTGCATAATCTAATGATTTTTATTTAGATAATAATATTCTCAACACAGATTCAATATTATTAAGTAGGTAGGCACAATCAAAGGTAAAATAACTGCCGTAACTAAATTTACCAAAACCATTCTGAATTTCGCATTTTTGCTCTGTGACTCCTCTTTTTAAAAAGTAACTTTATTTATGACCAGGTACTTATATGTTATTTAGTTGCAACTTTTTTGATAAACAAAGCTTATGTTTATGTATTATATTAAATTTGTTTTTTTATTTATAAAACCCATTTGAGAACTATAATAATTACCATAGTCAAGTCTTTTCAGCATCAATTTTGAGGAAAAATCTGCATTGCTTCTCCCCACATATTCCTTCTTCTCTCCCCATATCTTCCCTCTTCCCTCTTCCCTCTGAACTCCTGACTTCTGTCTCCTGACTCGGTGACTCCTAGCTAAAAAAATTCAATATTGACAAAGATACCAAATGGGTTCTATAAAACTGCTTCAAATATAAGACTTACCTAGCAATTCTACCTGTAGAGTGCTTTTTCACCCACCTTACACCATAGATAGAATCTAACAGATAATTGTTTGTAAGTCCTAAAATAATTTTATAGGGATAACTAAGTCATAAGAAAAATAGATATTTTTAGCCTTGATTAGATGGAAATTAGTCTGAGTCAGGAGCCAACTCAAAATTAGTAATATATATCTACAGATAGATTAATTATCCCTATTATTTTAGTAACCTTCAAGATAAGTATCTGCTGCCAATAATAAAAATTAGAATTCTTAAAATAAATATTGATTGATTATTCAGATACATTAATTAGCTAAATCTATTGTATAAATGCCCATGCAATCTCAGCTCAACTATTGACCGGGGAAGCGTGGCCAGATGATGTCTAACTGGTAGTAGTTAGCCAGAGGTGATGAACAATTAATATCCATGACTTACTACTGCCACTTAGCTTCATCATTCAAGTTCAACAACAATACAATTAAATTCTTACTAATATGCCCAATCAAATAGAATTCAAATTACTGGCTCCTTACAACAAAGAAGCAAAATTAGTTGGTTGTTTTTCTGATTGGGAAGAAGTCGTCATGGAAAAAGGTGATGACGGTTACTTCCGAACTGAAGTTGAACTTGAAGATGGAGAATATCAGTATAAATTCCGAGTTCGTTCAAAAAGTTGGTTTTTTGAACCAGATGAATGGGTAGAGATAGTCGATCCCTACGCTACCGATATAGACGACCCCACTCAGAATGGTATTATCCGGATCAAAGATGGCGAGAAAATTGTTGATACTTATGTGTGGCAGCATGACAACAAATCACTCCCTGGTGATGAAGAATTAGTAATATACGAACTCCATGTGGGAGATTTTTCCGGCGGTGAAGACGACACCTATGCACGAGGTAAGTATCAGCACGTCCTAGAAAAGTTAGACTACCTGTGCGAATTAGGTATTAATGCGATTGAACTAATGCCAGTAGAAGAGTATCCAGGAGACCATAGCTGGGGTTATAACCCACGGTACTTTTTTGCTACCGAGTCTAGTTATGGCTCAACTGCCGAGCTTAAAAGGCTCATTGATGAATGTCATGGCAAGGGTATTCGCGTAATATTGGACGGAATTTATAATCACTCAGAATCTTCTTGTCCCCTAACTCAAATTGACCACGACTACTGGTATTATCACTCCCCAAAAGATCCCGATAATAACTGGGGGCCTGAATTCAATTACGAACATTACGATGAGAACTTACAAACTTATCCAGCTCGCAAATTTAGTGGTGATGCTGTCCGCTTTTGGATAGAAGAATATCATATTGATGGTATCCGTTACGATGCAGCTCGTCAACTCGGCAACTATGATTTTATGCACTTGATCGTTCAGGAAGCTAAACAGACTGCTGGTGCTAAACCATTCTATAATATAGCTGAGTATATTCCCGAAGACACCAGCATCACAAATGTTGATGGTCCAATGGATGGTTGCTGGCATGATAGTTTCTACCACACTATAGTAGAGCAGATTTCTGGTGGCAATGTTGATTTAGAAAAGCTTAAAGATGTTTTAGACTGCAAAAGACAGGGGTTTTTAGGTGCGACTAATGTGGTCAACTATTTAAGCAACCACGATCAAGAGCGCGTGATGGGAGAGCTAGGAAACCAAAATATTTTTGATGAAGCAGCATTTAAGCGAGCTAAACTGGAAGTAGTTTTACTAATGACGGCAGTGGGTATACCTCTCATTTGGATGGGTGACGAGTTTGGCGAATACAAACCGAAAACCATTGAGTCTGCAAAAATTAATTGGTCTTTGTTGGCTAACGATCCTAATCGTGGTTTGTTTGAGTATTACAAGGGTTTAATATCTTTGCGTAAAAATAATCACGCTCTGTATACTGCAAATATTGACTTTTTTCACGAAGACCACGAATCTAAGGTATTAGCTTACACTCGCTGGAACGATCAAGGTTCTCCTGTTGTGGTTATTGCTAATTTATCTGATAATTATCTTGCTGGCTACCGAGTGCCTCATTTTCCTAAAAATGGTACTTGGCATGAATGGACAGGAAACTACAATATTAAAGCCGGAGACGACAATATTCTGATTAATTTGGCAGAGTATGAAGGAAAGGTTTTTGTTTGGCAACAGTAAGTAATATCATCTCCGGTTAAACAACTATGCCAGTCATTAAGCGGAGATGATATAAAACATTGACAAGCTGGTCAATGCAGTTGATAATATGCCACATAAATATTTTATTTAGGAGATTGATATGGACATACTTCGCTTGATTTGCGCTATTTTTCTACCACCACTTGGTGTGTTTCTTCAAGTAGGGTTTACTGGTCAATTTTGGCTGAATATTCTGTTGACTTTACTTGGTTATATTCCTGGCATTATTCATGCTGTTTGGATTATTGCTAAAAGATAAAATCATTTCGCTCGAATCAATTAATGTTTGTGGGGCAGAAATATTTTAGGGAGCAATTTCAGATAAATACCCCCACATACATCATCAAGAAAAAAGTCAATAATTTCATTCTCAATTCTGTACGACTAGCGGATAAATAAATGGTTTAATACCCGAAAGCAAATCTGATTAATTCTGAGTGGTTATTCAATCTTCTTAAATTGATTAATTTTATTTGAGAGAATCTAAGATTTGAGCTAATTCCGACTATAGTATTTATTTATTTTTTTTAGTTAAGTAGGTAGGCGTGAATAAACCTCACTATTTAACGAAATGTTGATGCATCTCATACCCAAGGGAATTGCTTTCCTTACCGAATGCGGAGCAAACCTTCCACTCCGTTCCAGTCGCAATGACTTACTTGTAAAATGTAAAATTTTCCACCTACCTACTTAGATCGAGTGCAGTTAGTTAAGCATAACTAAATTATACAGGACTTACCCTGAGACACTATTTGTTTGTCGGGGCAATTTCCGTTTTTCACGGCGAGGCTTTCCATCAATTGCCCCGACAAAAAACACAATTTTATTTTAGAAAAATTATCATCTACAATGTACAAGTATTTATGAAATACAAACTACCAATCCTAAAGTTGAAAATCACACATGAATGAAATAACTAACGTAGTTATTAATAGTTTAAAAGATGTACTTGAGAGTACCATTAAAATTATACCAGCTATATTTATAGCATTGATTATTATTCTGTTAACTCGCTATCTAGCACAGTTAGTACAAAAATTATCCGATCAAGTAGGAAAGCGTACAGTTCGTAGTAAATCTCTACAAGTTTTACTTCAAAAAACTGCCTATGTTGGTACTTGGGTAATAGGAGTAATAGTTGCTTGCGTTATTGCTTTTCCAGGTTTGCAACTTGGAGATATTATTGCTACATTAGGTCTCGGTTCTGTGGCAGTTGGTTTTGCTTTCCAAGATATTTTTAAAAACTTTCTGGCAGGAGTATTACTACTATTACAGGAGCCATTTCGCATCGGCGACCAAATAATAGTTGAAAACTACGAAGGCACTGTAGAACAAATTGATATTCGGACTACTAAAATCAGGACTTACAACGGCGAAAGGGTGATATTACCTAATTCTAATGTTTTTACCAGTGCTGTACAAGTAAGAACTGCTTTTGGCACTAGGCGAACAGATTTAGGAGTAGGTGTTGATTATAATACTCCTTTATCAGAAGCTTCAGATATTTTACAGCAACTTATTCAGCAAGTAGAAGGTGTTTTAGATAGTCCTACTCCTGAGATAGATTTGGTTAGTTTTAATGATAGTTCCATCGACTTTATTGTACGCTACTGGACTAAAGCAGAACAGAAAGAAGTACGGCGAACTCAAACTAAGGCAATTATTGCTATTAAGAAAGCTTTTGATAAGGCAGATATTAATATTCCTTATCCAATTCGTACTCTTTATTTCTACAATCAAGATAAGTATAATGATTATCTTTCCGTGGATAACGACCGAGATATGAAACCTTCCCCATCGGATAATTTATCTAGCTAAAATTATTAATCATGTAATTACCGTAACCACTGCTGCATAATTTAGTGGTTACGGTATTTTTTTTCATAAATTCAACTAATTCAGTTACTATTTTATAGAGATGATTTGCTATCTGGAGAAATTTCTATCCCTCCATATTTTTTGACTAATTGTTGGTCTGTAATTAAGTCACTAATTTGATTTATATCAATACCTTTTTCTTGACAAGTTTGCTGTAAAATTTGCTGAAATTTTTGAATATCTTCATCATATCCACATTGTTTAGCTGCAACTACTACTCCTTGTTTAGCATTCGCTTTAGCACAATCAATTAATTCAATTCCTGTCAGAGGTTGTGATGCGCTCATATTTTTTTACTCCTTACTATTAAGTTATAAATATTTTCGGCGTTGGTGAATGATTGTATGATTTTTAGTAGTCAGTAGTCAGTAGTTAAAACAGTTTTTTTCCCTACTATTGGGACTTACACAAAATCAAGCCAGAAAATAAGCTCAAATATAGATAGGCAGAGGCTTTTACGTCAAAAAGGTATAAATCCTGAATAAGCACGAGTTCTAGCCATTTTTAAGGCAT
>JBARXI010000391.1:0-36053 GCA_049647275.1 Microcoleaceae cyanobacterium | reverse complement strand
TAGGTGGTAGGTGGTAGGTTTGAGGTGAAGTTGTGAAAATTATTTATTTGTTTCTGTGTTTACCAAGCGAATTATAGTACTGATAAGGTCTATAATTAGTTGTTTTTAGGCAGCGGGGGAAGAACTTGAAAGCTGTACCTCACCAACTTGAGAAACGCTATATTAAATGGTGTAATATTTTAATACCATTTCTGAAAAAAACTGTATGTTTATACCAATTCGAGCGAATATTGCTGCAGTTACGTTACAGGAAACACCGATTATGGGAAAGATAAATCAATAAAAAACAGGAAAATTTTACATATTTACAATATATGTAAACTGCAAATAATAAAGTTTTCTGCCTATATTATATTAAGATGTAATATTCTTTTTTCAAATTACAAATTAGTATTAAATACGCGGAAATATGCGACTACAATAAGTTTTTTAAAAACATTACTATGGCTAAATCAAATTAATACCTACTACATGAAGACTTTGTATGAAAGCAAAGGTTAAAAAGTTTTCTTCTCTTCAGCACATAAGTAGTCATGCAAAATTAGCAACCTTGTCAACAGAGAAAACAACAAACGCTGTAATAACTTAGACTAAAAGAATACAACGATTTATTATTACATTGAGAACTGTGTAATTAATTTTGCCTAAGCAGTTAGCTGCCTCCTACCTTTTTGCAATAGTATTGCAAACAAAAATTATGGCTTCCTAAAAAAGCCATAAAAGTAATTTTATTTCAGTAAATAATGCAGCTTTTAGTGTAGGAAGTTGATTAGATGCAACAAAACTGAATCTTTTTATCTTTCAAACGCTTGCTATGCAAGAGGAGGAGCATCATAAGCGTTATATTCTTCAATTCCATTATCCTGTAATATTGGTTCAACACGACTGATTTCAGCGGGAGTGCCAGTATATATTAACAAATAACTACCTCCTGTGACGCGATCGCTATAAATCTTTGCTTGCTCTTCAGGAATGCCCAGACCAGTCAAAGCTCCGATCAGTGCCCCACTAGCAGCACCTATTCCTGCTCCAGCTAGAGTAGAGGCAATGGCAGATGCTTCTCCGGCAACTACTATTGCACCTACACCAGGAAGGGCTAAAGTACCGATACCTACTAATAAACCAGCAATACCACCGAGCACTGCACCCGTAGTTGCACCTATTCCTGCTCCTTCAGGAGCTTCGTTACCGGTCTCTGTGGTTTCTTTTTGTATACCTTCTACTTTATCTGCATCCTTAGCAAACAGAGAAATTTTGTTCGTATCAAAACCTGCGTTTTTGATTGCTTTAATAGCCTTTTCTGCTTCGTCGCGACTATAGAAAAGACCAACAGCACGTCTATTTAATACTGTAGATGTGGAAGTAGTAACCATTTCTTCTAACTCCTTTAACTTAGAGTTGTTTACAATACTGTTATATTTGATATCTTTATATTATTTCATCTCCCAGAAGTAGTAATTGTTACTATTTCTAAGGAGAGACTGTTGTAGTTATTTTTTATTTTAATTAAGTTATCTTCCTACCAATTGTTCCAATAATTTTGACAGCTAGCAGTTAAATGAATGTTCAAACCAGACAGTAGGCAGCTCAAAAAGATGGTCATTCTTAAATTATCTCGTTAAAGAAAATCGATTTTACTGTTTAAAGTTAAGATATTTTAAAAAAAACTGAATTAACCATAAAGAAACAGCAAGTATTTAAGTATTAAGAGGCATAACAGAAGATAAGGAGTTTTGATTTAGCCCAATAGGATTATGAATATCGGTCAAATTGTTGTATTAGCTACATCATTGTTTATAGCAACTAATCAGGAATTATACGCAGGTTTGTTTGACCAAATCAAACAGTTAAAAATAGAAAACCCGTATTGTCTGGAGTGTGATGTCAAAATAGCTGAATGGGAAAAGAAGGAAGAACCCATAATACTTTAGCTAGAGTTTGAGAGGCGGTCGCTAGTGTCGGTGCAAATTGAACTATAAAATTCGTTGGCACTAGCGAGCAACTCCCCCATACCAAATATTTAATTAATGTAATGTGTATTAATGTGCATTTGGATATCTGTTAAAAACAGACTCTTTTAATGATTTAATATGTTCTAGTTTGTGTTCTAATTCAAATATAATATTATCACTTTTTTGATTATTGCAACGCCAACAAATTGCTTCTAGGTTATCATAATCAAACATTTTTTCTGGGAAACGTGCTTTATTCAATTTGTGGTCAATGGTAACGTAATGTTGGTGATAGTAAGATGAACCTGCTTGATTTATGTATGGTTTCCCATCAACTGTTTTGTATTCATAACCCCGCTTTTTGGCTTCTTCTTTGGACTGAGTAGAATATTCTTTACCATGCACCATTTTTTTTCCACAATAGGGACATGGTTTTGAGCATTTATTGACTCGGTATTTATATGGACTGATAAAATCTCCTTTTGGGTCTTTGATACAGAGTTCTGTTTGAGCTGCATCCCAAATATCTTTGATTTCAGAAGCGTCGTATAGTGTATCAAGTCGTCGTACTTTGCTCATTGTATCTATACTCCATTGCTGTTTCGTATGTGGCAAACCGTTTTTTAGTTTTGTTAAATATATCTGTTGCTTTTTGCAAAAGTTGATCGATTTTGTCAATTTGCTGGTCTAAAACTTCTTCAACATATTCTGTTTCATGGAGCGAGCTATCGATCGCGCCAATAATATCCCCTTTATTAAGCTTATGATCGAACATAGTGACAACATTGTTATTCACTATATTGACAAAAGAAAGAAGTATGTCCCATGATTTTTGAACTCTATCCCATCCTCGATTGAAAAATCCTTGTGTTCGAGCTTCCTTTTGTTGTGCAACTGTCAGAGTTTTGAATTTATCTGTATTTCTTTGTTGCCATTGCCGATAATTTAAGCCTTCAACTATCTTCATTGAAACTACCTCTTTTAAACTACTTTTTTATCAAAATAATATTCAATTTTCTGCCATACATCTATACCGTAGTGCTTGATAATATATTTCTTGGTCATATTTTGTTGCTGCCTTAATACATCAAGTTTACTTTTAACTTCTTTTTCAAGTTGATGACCTCCGGATACAACTTCCTTTGCAATTTGTTGATGCTCTTCCATGGCATCTTTTATATCTTGTACATCATTTTCGTAGTCAGTATGATGCACTAAACCTTTTTCATATAATAATCTAGCACGCTCTTTACCTACTTGAGATAGTGCATTTTTTAACCATCGACCTATTTGTAGAAGCTCAGAATTTTCCGGATTTAAAAATTGCTGTAATTGACTCTCAGCTCGATCTGCTCTTTCTTTTTCTGCATTAGCTTTCGTTTCTGCTACCTTTGTCTTTTTATTTGCTTTACCTGTACTTTGACTTAACATATATCTGTTGTAAGTATTGGCAGGTTTGACAATTTGCAAAGGACGTAGGTTTTCATATACTTCCAAGATGTCGTCATCTGTCAGCTTTAAATCCAGGTACTCTTGTCTTACACCTGAATTTTTGGCTATTATACGAATCTTATCTTTTCTTTCTTTTTTACTTAATGTCATTGTTTTCTCCTCTTTTAATTTTTGAATAAAATCAGCGATAAATTCTTAGATTACATTTTTATTAATTATACTAAAATTTCCTGCACTTATCAGGACAAAAATACCCAACCTTTGGCTTTAAAGTTAAAGAAGGAGAATCAGAAACTTATAAATTATAGTTTCAAGGTTGATTTTTAACTTCCTCTAATTGGGTGACCAAATCTGGTGCATTTATATTCGTACTATTTGTTTTGTTGTATAGCAGAAGCAAGGATTGAAGTTGGAAAAATCTGGCGTTGTCTGAGTTTTCAGCTTTTGATTTGATATGTTAAATACAGTAATGGCGACTGTTGTATCTTAAAAATAATATTTGTCTAAATTATTTTCACTGAAAAAACTTCCAGACATATTTACCAATTCTCCTATTGAATTCTCTCTAGCTGCATTTGCATATATACCATAAATTATATGGTTAATGTTCTCTAGAGAGGTACCGTGAGCAAAATCTTTGTAGCCAACTATTATGTAACGCGGTAAATCTAGTTACTGTTGTTGCAATGCAGGAGTAGATTTTTTTTCCAACTCAAAGGCAGTATATTCCCCACCTAAAGCTTCCACTATTGCCTGAGTATTAGACACTAACATTTTTACATAACTATCTCCCTCACTCCCTGGAGCGCCAATAGAATCAGAATATAACTCTCTTGGCGCTAATTTTACTCCTGCTTCCTGAGCTACAGTTTTAATTAACTGAGGATTAATAGTTGTCTCAGCAAAAATTGCAGGTACTCCAGTCTTTTTAATTTCCTCTGCCAAATTTTTCACTGTCTTAGCACTGGGTTGCTCTTCGGTACTCATCCCAATTAAAGTGCCTGTCATTTCTAGACCATAAGCTCTGACATAATATTCAAAAGCATCATGAGTTGTCACCAGTCGGCGCTTACTTTCTGGAATAGTCGCGATTTGTTGACTTATCCAACCATCAACTTCTAATAACTCTTCAGTCAGTTTCGCTGCATTCTCGGTAAACAGCTCCTTATCTTCCGGCAATAACTCAATCAAAGCATCCCGAATCGCATTTACCATCACAATGCCATTTTTCGCATCACCCCAAACGTGCGGGTCTGGCACCAACTCGCCCTTATCTGGATTTTTCAGTGGTTTCACCTTCTCCCCCACTGCCAACTTTTGAGCTTTTACACCAGCAGCATTCATCAGTTTAATTAAGCCAGGCTCCAAATTATAGCCATTATAAATAATTAAATCTGCTTCCTCAAAAGCCACACTATCAGCAGGCACGGGTTCATAAATATGAGGGTCGGCTCCCGGCTCCATAATTCCCTGATGCTCAATTTCATCCTCACCTATTTTTTCTGCCATATCGGCAATGATGGTGCTAGTAGAAACTACTTGAGGTTTTCGATCGCCGTTAGTATCTGGAGATGAGGTGGCACACCCACTTATCCATAATCCCAATAAAATTCCTAATGCTGGCCATAACTTTTGTTTGAAACCTTCGGTAGAAATACTGCTCATTTTAATTTTATTAGGACTTACGTATCTGCAACGCATTTCCGTCATTACGACCGACAGGGAAGCAATCTCAAATCCTAGTTTTTCATACCTCATGCGTAAGTCCTGTTTATTTTAATTGACGTTTTTTCATATTTCTTTCATAATGTATATCATATTCTTTTCATAATCTTGGTTAAATTTTTGATTGAGACCTTTATTAAAAGCTTACTCTTGCAAAGCATACCTCCCCCTTGAGTAATAGAAAGCAGAATAAGTGGGAGGATTTCGGACAATCAAGTGTGATAATTCATCGGAGTAAAAATTAATGAATCAGGCCACAATTAACATAAATCATTTGGGAGTCCATTATCGTACCGTTGAGGCGTTGCGAGATATTACCCTACAAATACAAGCAGGAAAGTTAACAGGAATTATTGGCCCTAATGGTGCGGGTAAAAGTACCCTCTTGAAAGGAATGTTAGGGTTAATTCCTGTGAGTGAAGGCTGTGTAATTTACAATGACAAGCCTCTTCAGGATTGGTTGGAGATAGTGGCCTATGTACCTCAGCGGACGCAAATTGATTGGACTTATCCTGCCACTGTCTGGGATGTGGTAATGATGGGTCGGGTAGGAAAAACAGGTTGGTTTCGTCGCTTTTCTACGGTGAGTCGGCGGGTAGCTTTGGAGGCGTTGGCAAGGGTGGGGATGGATGATTATCGCGATCGCCCCATTGGTCAACTTTCTGGCGGTCAGCAACAACGGGTATTTTTGGCGCGGTCGTTGGCTCAGGAAGCTGATATTTTTTGTTTTGATGAGCCTTTTGTTGGGGTTGACCAGAAGACGGAAAATATTATTTTTGAGATTTTTAACGAGTTAGCAAATGCTGGAAAAATTGTGATTGTTGTTAATCACGATCTGGGTGAGTCTATTACTAATTTTGATGATTTGATTTTGTTAAATAAAGAGTTAATTGCTGTTGGAAATAGGCAATTTGTATTGCGAGAAGAAAATTTATATCGAGCTTATGGGGGTAAAGTTGGTTTCTTTTCGGAATCTCTAGGGCAAGCTGCTTGATTATTTAAATTTTTTTTTTAGTAGGATTTAGGATTTAGGTTTTAGTTGGGAAAAAGATTATTGATTCATAATTTTTGTAGATATTCTGAGGCTTTTTATATTAATATGAAATCAATAGAAAATATCACCATTCAACATCTGTCTGAGAAAGATATAAAGCTAATGCGAGAGTTGCTCAATGTTTTTGGTGATGCGTTTGATGAAGTGGACACTTATTGCCAGGCCCAGCCTGAAACCGATTATCTGCGTAAGCTACTCAGCAGAGATTATTTTATCGTGTTGGTCGCATTAAAACATGGAGAGGTGGTGGGTGGCCTTACAGCATATGTACTTCACAAATTTGAGCAAGAACGCAGCGAGATTTATATATATGATTTGGCGGTATCGGCTGAACACCGTCGGCAAGGTATAGCAATGACGCTCATTGGCGCACTCAAGAATATAGCTGTTGATCGGGGAGCCTATGTTATCTTCGTTCAAGCTGACTACGGTGATGACCCGGCAATAGAGCTATATAGAAAAGTTGGGGGTGTGCGGGAAGATGTCCTACACTTTGATATTGTAGTCAAAAAAGATTATTGAGCGGTCATTTTTGTAGAAATTCTGAGACTTTTTATCATGCTAAATGTAACTATTGATGAAATTCAAAGCGATCCACTGAAATATGTGCGTCTAGTGGAAGAGGGGGAAACCATTGTAATTATTCGATCTGAGCAAGCGATCGCCGAAATTAGACCTATTGCCAGTAGGAAGCAGTTACGACCATTCGGTTTGTGTGCAGGTGAGTTTACTGTTCCGGATGATTTCGATGCTCCTTTACCAGAAGATATGCTGAACGCATTTGAGGGGAAATGAGAATAAAGTTTCCGCATAATAAACAGTTATTCTAAGTAGAGAAGTATCCAAAAGTTTATCCCCACTAATTTTAAAATTGTCTATGCTAGAGTAGAAAAAAAGTATGTTTAGTTGAATGAGTTTATTACGGCGCATCCAAGATGCTACAGTCGATCCAAAGTTTGAGTTATCAGATGTTTTGCGAATGTGTAAAATCCTAGCTGCACGTTTGGAGCATCCAGCCTTTAAAGAGTGGATTGAACAGGAGTTGAATGGTTATGAAGACGAGAAACAAGTGCCGGATTATAGAATTCTAAACAACTTAGAGTGCCAGGGTAATTTTTTTGGTTCTTTCGGTAGTGGTTGGAAAAATTGCCAGATTCCTCTAGAACTCTTACCCGAATACTTTAGGAAATTAGTATCAACAAAAGATATTCTTCAAAGCGTTAGTGCTTTAGAGACAGTTGTGAGTCAAACAAATGAAAGTGTTCTTCGTCTATTATGGCCAGCAGATTATCTTCCTATACTAAATCACTATAATAGATGGAGATATACTTGTATGGAAGCATGGACTCTTATTCCTACTCATGCCTATGTTGCAGTTCTTAATACTATAAAGAACAGAATTTTAGACTTTGTAATTGAGATTGAAGCTAAAGAACCAAATGCAGGTGATGTTGAACCCGGTGCAAAACCAATTCCCGAGCAGAAAATCAACTACATTTTCAATAAGTGCATCCTAAATCATCCTAACCAAACCACTGTGTCTAAATTAACTATTCAAACACATAATGAGGAGATATATATGTCAGACAATAATGTTAATAATTTTCAAGGAGCTAATGTTGGTAATATGGCTAACACAGTTAGAGACTTTGCGCGACAACAAACCAATCAACATATCCATGTATCTGAGGAAAAGAAAACTCTTGCAGAAGCAGCTAACGAAATTCAACAACTTCTGAAACAGTTAGAGCAATCTAATCCTACTGCTACTGAGGCGGAAAAAGTTGCATATATTAATGATGAAACTACTCCTAGCTTTAAACGTCGCATAATCACTACTTTAAAGGCAACTGGAGAAGCAGCAATTGATGAATTTCTATTAGAAAATAAGTCTCTTAAAGTTGCAAAAGTAGCGATCAAGAGTTGGTTTCAATCAGACCCTAATAACAAATAGTATTTAATAAATCTATAGTAAAATTAAAATTCATTCTGGAGTAAAACTATATGACAGAATTGCTGAAAAGAATTACAATTAATCCTAAACAATGTGGTGGTCGCCCTTGCATCCGAGGTATGAGAATTAGGATATCAGATGTACTAGATTTATTTGCGGTTGGAATGAGTGCCGAGCAAATCTTAGCAGAAATGCCCGATCTAGAGGCCAACGATCTGCAAGCAGCACTTTTATATGCCTCCCGTAAACTTAATCATCCCGTGCTAGTCGTATGATAATTTGGGTCGATGCACAATGTTCGCTCACTTTAACCGTTATCTCAACAAACAATAATCGTTTTACTTAACAAGCGATCGCTTAAAATAATTCCCACTTGTTAGAATTTTTCTCTAATGCAATAAAATTAAAATAATCAAACAGATAAAATAGGAAAATTAGACACTAATGTTAGAAACATTACTTGAGCCACTACAATACAGTTTTATGCAGCGATCGCTCTTAGTCGCGATAATAGTTGGAATTATTTGTGCGGTAGTAGGCAGTTATTTAATGGTACAAAGATTAGCTCTTTTAGGAGATGCGATTAGTCACTCAGTTTTACCGGGGTTAGCAATTGCTTTTTTAGTAGGAGCAAATATTTTTATTGGAGCATTTATCGCTGGAGTAATTAGTACTATTTTAATTAATCTGATTAGGACGCGATCGCAAATCAAAGAAGATGCAGCAATGGGCATAGTTTTTTCTGCCTTCTTTGCCTTGGGAATTACATTAATTACTATTATTCAGAAAGACAATAAAATTGACCTAAATCATTTTTTATTCGGTAATATTCTCGGCGTAACTGTTGGGGATGTGCGGGATACATTAATTATTGCTGCGATTGTTTTATTAGTAGTAATTCTGCTGTATAAAGAACTATTATTTTACACATTTGACCCCCTGGGCGCTCAAGCAGTAGGTTTACCTGTAAATTTATTGAATTTGGGATTGATGATGTTAATTGGTTTGACAATTGTAGCAAGTCTCAAAGCGGTGGGTGTAGTGTTAGTTTTGTCTCTATTAATTACACCAGCAGCTACAGCTTATTTATTAGTGAAAAGGTTGCACGAAGTAATGATTTTAGGGGTAGGAATAGGAGTTTTATCGAGTATTAGTGGGATGTATATTAGCTATTTCTATAATTTACCATCAGGTCCGGCAATTGTATTAGTATCGTTTGGATTATTTGTCATAGCTTTTTTATTCAGTCCTACTCAGGGAATTTTGACTCATCCGGTATCAACTTCTAGTCAGCCTTCTATTTGGCGGGAGTTGAAAAATTTGATTAGATAAAGTTGAATGTATAGCTTTGTTTTATGGTAATTAATTTTTAGGAGCCGTTTCTGGCTTACTTTTAATCAGAATATAGCGTTTCCCATATTTAAGAGGTACAGTAACAGCAGTGAGCAAACCAGTTACGAATATCCTCTTGAGTGACTTGAAGCATTGCCTTGGTTATACCATCAATTAAATCTTTATAAGTTCTGGCTTTGAGAAAGCTCAAAATCACTTTAACTTTAGACCAAAAGTTTTCAATTGGGGAAAATTCTGGAGAATAGGGAGATAAATAAACTAGCTTAGCTCCTGCTTTTTCTATTTTTTCTCTCACCATCTCTCCTCAATGAACTTTGGCATTGTCCATCACTACACAAGCATTTTTCCAGAGTTTCGGTACTAAATCTCTCCCTACAAATCCCTCAAATGTTACTCCTTCTACAGCTCCATATATATTTCTCGATGGGATAACTTCTTTGAATGATAATGCACTTATTATTGACACATTTCTACCTCTTTTTTGTGGCTTTTCTTCTCTGGCTCTTTCCCCTTTTAAAGCTCGATCATAAAGCCCGATCGTTCCTAATTTTACTCCTGATTCGTCAATAAATATCAGGTCTTCGGTCTTTACTTGTCTTATTTCTTCCCAATACTCTACTCGCTTCTTTTGCACTCTTTCACTTTCTTTTTCGGCTGCGCATAGTGTTTTTTTTCAACTATAGTTTAATTTTTGCACTATCCTTCCCATCCTCGTCTTACTTATACTTACAGTCGTTTTTTCTTCTAGTAACTTACACAACTCCAATAGGGTCGCATCATTTTTGGGGTTTTATTATTTCTACTAAGGTCACAAATAGTTTAGCTCCTTCAAATCTAAAATAATTGTCTGAAACTATTTTATTGCAAGAGTTGTCAGTCTATCAAATTTAACTTCTGACTATAGTGAAGTGTGTATTACATTCTGTTTGCGTAGCATTTCCGGAGGAAAGGAGACCGACCAATTATACCATTTTCAAAAAATATTACTACATTGGCTATTCAAGGTATTAGGTGTTAGGTGGTAGGTATAAGAAATAAAAAGTTAATATTTTTCAATTCCGTTAAGCAGAAGATTTTACTGTAACAATCTTTCTTGAATTTGGTATTACACACTCGCTTCTGACTTCTGACTTCTGACTTCCGTGAAACGGTATTAGCGTGAGGATTAGACAGCAATAGAACATTAATTGAAAAGATAATTGCATAAGTATTACAATATAAAACACAACCAGAATGATATTCCAAGGTAGATGCTTTGAAAGAACTGTTAATTACTGCAACTGATACCGACGCTGGCAAAACAATATTGACGATCGCTCTTGCTTCCTACTGGCAGACTTACCACAAAGACCGGAGCTTAGGCTTATTTAAACCTATCCAAACTGGCATCGGCGATCGCGAATTTTACACCAAACTATTTTCCCTTGAGCAATCTATTGACGAAATCAACCCTTTATGGTATGAAACTCCCGTTGCTCCTCCTGTCGCTGCAGAAGGGGAAGGTCGTCTGGTACAATTGGATAAAGTATGGTCAACTTTTGCCACCTTACGAGAGCAAAAAGATTTTATCTTAGTTGAGGGTTTAGGGGGATTAGGTTCTCCTGTAACTCACGAACTTACGGTGGCAGATATAGCTAGGGATTGGCATTTACCTACTATTTTGGTTGTACCAATCAAGTTAGGATCGATCGCTCAAACTGTAGCAAATGTCGCCCTAGCTCGTCAAATGAAGGTCGATCTTCGAGGAATTATTCTCAACTGTGTCAAACCTTGTTCTGAGCAAGAAATTGCTGACTGGACTCCAGTTGACCTAATTCAATCCTTAACTCAAGTACAAATTTGTGGAATTATACCACATTTGCCAGATATTAACGACCTAGCAAAGTTAACAAAAGCAGCCTCTAATTTAGATTTAGAGAAATTTTTGCCCTTACCAACCACAATCAAAAATTAATAACTCAGCATAAAAATATGGTTTCAACTATTCCGACCTCAAATTCCCTTGCTCAATCTCAACTGCGCCCAGAAATTAGACAACTACAACCTCTTTTAGTAGAATGGCGACGACATCTCCATAAAAGACCAGAGCTAGGTTTCAAAGAATATTTGACAGGGGAATTTATTTGCCAAAAATTGCAAGAGTGGGGCATCGAACATCAAACCGGAGTTGCTAAGACAGGTATCGTTGCAACGATTAACAGTGGTAAACCAGGGCCTGTATTAGCTATCAGGGCAGATTTAGATGCTTTGCCAATTCAAGAATTAAACGATGTGCCATATAGGTCAATACATGATGGTGTGATGCACGCTTGTGGCCATGACGGACATACAGCGATCGCCCTAGGCACTGCCCACTATCTCGCCACTCATCGCCAAGATTTTAATGGCATAGTAAAAATTATCTTCCAGCCAGCCGAAGAGGGGCCTGGAGGCGCAAAACCAATGATTGAAGCAGGAGTGTTGAAAAATCCAGATGTGGATGCCATTATTGGTTTGCACTTGTGGAATAATCTTCCACTCGGCACAGTTGGAGTTCGCAGTGGTGCTTTAATGGCAGCTACCGAAAGATTTAATTGCACAATTTTGGGCAAAGGTGGACATGGAGCTATGCCTCATCAAACGGTAGATTCTATTGTAGTAGCAGCTCAAATTATTAATGCTTTGCAAACAATAGTTGCTCGGAATATTAATCCGATAGATTCAGCAGTTGTAACAGTTGGGGAGCTAAATGCAGGTAGGGCATTTAATGTTATTGCTGATACTGCTAGGATGGGTGGTACTGTACGTTATTTTAATCTAGCTTACAAAGATTATTTTGCTAAACGAATTGAGCAAGTTATTGCCGGAGTTTGTGAAAGTCACGGGGCGAGTTATGAGTTTAATTATAATCCTCTTTATCCTCCGTTAATTAACGATCAAAAAATAGCAAATTTGGTTAAAAGTGTGGCTGAATTATTAGTAGAAACTCCTGCGGGTGTTGTACCAGAATGCCAGACTATGGGGGGTGAGGATATGTCATTTTTTCTGCAAGAAGTACCTGGTTGTTATTTCTTTTTAGGTTCGGCAAATGCCGATAAAAATTTAGCTTATCCGCACCATCATCCTAGATTTAATTTTGATGAAACAGCTTTGGGAACGGGAGTAGAAATGTTTGTGCGTTGTGTCGAAAAATTTTGTAGTTAGGGATAATTTCTGTTCTGAAAATAGCAGTTTGATTTTTAACCGGATTTGTCTAGTAAAATCCGGTTTATCTGATATTATGATCGATGGAAATTATATATATTAGCCTTTATCTAACAATTAATTTATGATTAATTATTAATCAATTTTGGTTGAAAGCCTCTCCTTATTAAGTCTAAAAAATTTAAAAATTTGCCTTTGAGTCAATCCTTTTCTTGAAAAGAAGAGGTAATTATTAATTGTTAACTGTTAATTGTTAATTGTTGAAAAGAGTCAAAAGTGATATTTGAGCAGGATAGAGAGGATGGTTTTTTTCACCACTAATGAAACGGAGTTGATCTTACACCCTTCTTTTTGTCAAATTCTGCAAGTCGGTTTCAATAGTTATGGATACACTGAGACTGTTAAATAAAATAATCAAATACAGGAATTTTGTTGTTTTGAATTATTCATATTTGGTTCAAACTAATTTTTGTTCTTTGAAATGACAATTCACTTCTTATAAGAAAAATTTACAAGTACGTTCGAAGCGACTCGAACAGAGTGGAAGGTTTGCTCCGCATTCTGCACTCGAAGCAATTCCCTTGGGTATGAGGTGCATCAACATTTTGTTACATAGTAGACATCTCCAAAAATCAAAAAGAAAATCAATTCTTATCCAGAGATTATCAATTATTCTTCCCTGTTCCCTGTTCCCTGTTCCCTGTTCCCTCTTTTCTGGAGATGTCTAGTGAGGTTTATTCGCGCCTACCTACTTATCATGTCCGGTTAATAGCGTCATAAAAAACTTCCTTCTTCCTTCTTCCTTCTTCTTCTTTCTTTCCTCCTGTAGGGGTAATTTCCTTTCCTTTCCTAGGTCATGCGGAGCAAACATGAATTACCCCGATAGACTCCTGACTCCTCTATGCTTATTTATAACTGTTCAACCGGACATGGTATTAATATCAATTCAGTTCGATCTTAGACAATGAATTAGACCTATTCACAAATACCGATTTTAGAACCGTGGCATAAGGGCTTGAGAACCTTTTCTGGAGGTATCTATTAATAAACGTCACTAGCTAGTTACGCCAGAATATATGCAAAATGCGCCAATTTATAATTATCTAATATGAAATAGGAAAAAGAACGCTACGAATCAAAATTATACTTTATCCGGCTTAAGTTCCTTATCTTCAATCCATAGCTTAATTAAAGTAAGTTAGCATTTTTTTTAAGTTACTAAATTTCACCTTTGAGAATTTTGATGTATGATAAAATGTAAAAATTATCTGGATAATACTATCTTTTAAAAAGATAGTATTATCTAAATAAACTATAAAGAATAATCAAAATATCCGAAATATAGAGTTATATAGTTGGTAGCTAAACTTATGAATACAAATAATTACTAATAGCTATGAAAAATAACATTAAACAATGGCCAAATTCTCTAATGATATTAACAGTTGCTTCTCTATCATTATTAGGAAGCCAAATACCAACTGTTGCTATGGCTGACCAGTGGACTCCATTAGTTAACCAAACAAATGAATTTTTACTTGCTCAACAAAAAGTTTGCCAAGTAAACTCGCCTGCAGACTCTCGTGGAGGAGTCGATATTAGAGATGCTAGCAAAAGTAAAAACATTGGCTTCTTTAATAATGGCACTACTGTAACAGTGGAAAGGTTCGAGGATCAATGGGCGCTGGTAACTGGACCTAATAATGCTCAAGGTTGGGTATATACTCCCTATCTACAAAATTGCGATACACGTTCCGCTTCCCAACTACCCAACACAGGAAACACAACTGGTGGAATACCGATAGGTACAATTTGTCAAGCAGTAGGTTCACCTAGCTACCCTAATATTCCAGTTCAAGATTTTCCTAATGCTAAAAGTAATCGTATGCCCTACGCTTTTGCTAAAGGTACTCAACTTAAAGTTATACAACCACCAGCAGGGCAACAGTCTCAGTCAAAGTGGGCTTATGTTCAATCAATACCAAATCCTCAACAAATGGGCTGGGTATGGAACAATTATATCCAATGTAATTAGTTAGGCAATTAATTTCTGATTTAATATTTGCTGTTAAGTGATGATACGGATGTTTAATCATTAGCTAGCAGCAAATTTTTTTTTTCACAATTTTAAATGTTGTAGAGGTTAATATAATACCAATTCTCAAATATATTTTGATATTATGTCCGCTGGGGGGCGTTTGTGTAAACAAAGAGCGTGAATATTTACATAAGATTTAAGTTTTTTTTCTTGCTCTTAAGTTTTTCTCCCAGATCCGGTGTTCCCAGATCCCAGATCCGGTGTTCCCAGATCCCAGATCCGGTGTTCCCTGTTCCCTACCTTTGCTATACAATACCGATGCTGCCGGATATGATATGACAAATAATTTGAGAGAGACATCCGGGTTTACACATAATATTTTAAACCGCTAAAAATCAAGTCTCATTCAAATAAATGTTTAGAGATTATTTCTACTGACTACGATAAATATTTAAACTATTGCTAGTCAACATTTCTCGCGGCATCATAAGTCAAATTAACTGGAGCATAAAAAAGGAGTTTATAATATAATTCTAGTTTTATGAGCTTAAGAAAATGAATAAATCAACAATGCAACTTGTAAACTATGAAATCGAAAGTCTTTTGCATGAGGGAATTGCATCTTTAGTTTATCGCGGTCAACGAACATCGGATGGAAAATCTGTCATTCTCAAATTTCTTCGTAGTGAATATCCCAGTTTCAACGAACTGATGAAATTTCAAAATCAATACCTGATTACTAAGAATATTGATTCGCCCAAAATCGTCAAACCTTTATCTCTAGAAAATTATCGTAACAGCTTAGTATTGGTGATGTGGGATGAAGGTTATATTTCTCTTTCTGAATATATGAAAAACCAGATTATTAGTCTAAATCAGTGTCTCAAAATAGGAATTAAATTAGCTAATATCTTAGAATAACTTTATCAACATCATATTATCCATAAAGATATTAAGCCTGCGAATATTCTGATTCATCCCCAAAATTCAGAAATCAAACTAAATGAGTGTAGATTTTGATGCCTTAAGCAGAACGATCGCTACCTTACTTCAATTCGCTAATTCCTCTATTGATCGAGCTAAAATTTACGTTCTTAAAGTCACCCAATATAGTTTGCAAGGGCAATTTATAGAAGCAATCAAATTTGCTTTAGAAGGATTAAACAGTCTTGGTATTACACTCAATCGCGATACTCTGAAAGAGTTAAAAAGCCCGGCGTAATTAAATGTCACTATGTCCGAAGCGACTGGAACGGAGTGGAAGGTTTGCTCCGCATTGCGCACCGAAAGCAATTCCCTTGGGTTTTAACTGGTTTACATTTTGTTATATAGTGAGGTTTATTCGTGCCTACCTACTTAGTTCAAGAAGAATTAACTACAATTGAAGAAAATCTAAAAAATCGCTCAGTTAGCTCTTTATTAGATTTACCCGCTGCAACAAATCCAGTAGTTCAAGCAACAATTGAATTGTTAGTAATTCTCGATCCACCAACATATATTATTTCCGATGTTGAACTATATAATTTTGTGAGCTTAAAAGCTGTTAGTTTGTCACTCAAATATGGAAATATTTTTGAATCAATTAAAGCTTATATAAATTATGGTTTGCTTTTAGTAGTGACGAAAAATCAATACCAACGCGGACTAGAATTTGCAGAATTTGCCCTACAGCTAAGTTACAAACTCAATAGCAAATCGCAACAATCTAAGGTTTGTCTTTTATTAGGTGCCTGGATTCAAGTATGGGAAAAGCCGATACAAGGAGCTGCCGAAATTAATTATGAGGGTTTTTTGACAGGACTGAATTCTGGAGAAATTCAATTTGCCGGATATAACTTATTTGGTAATATTTGCAATCGACTATTTCAAGGTGAAAACTTAGAAAATATTGCTTTAGATATTGATAAATATTACCTGATTGCTCAGAATCTCAAACATGACATTTTATTGAATATTCTTGCTGCCTGTAGATTTTTTATCAATAGGTTATTTCGAACTTTAGACCAAGATGAGTCGGCTCAATTTATTACAGAAGAAGAAGCTTGGCTCAAAGGTTGTAAAGCATCAAAATCCTATCTAGCACTTTCGATTTATTATATTTTACAAATTTATCAAGGTTGCCTTACCCAAAGTTTTAACTCTACCATTGATTATATTAAAGCAGCCAATAAATCACTTAATTCTTGCATGGGCTTTACCACATCTAGTGGCTATTATTATTATGGCTCTCTCGTTTTATTGAATTCATATTTGAGTTTGCCAAAAGCCGAAAAATATAATGCTCTAAAACAAATTGAAACCAATCAAATACAACTAAAAAGTTGGTCAGATAGTTGTCCCGAAAACTTTCTACACAAATATTATCTAGTCGAAGCAGAGCAATCGCGAATAACAGGAAACAAACTAGAAGCAATAGAGCTATACGATAATGCTATTACAGAAGCAAAAGAAAATAAATACATTCAAGAACAAGCTCTTGCTAACGAACTTGCAGCCAAATTTTATTTAGATTGGGGTAAAGAAAAAATTGCTCAAACCTACCTAATAGAAGCATATTACTGCTACAAAAGATGGGGACCACAAGCCAAAATAGATGACTTATAAACACGCTATTCTCAACTACTTACTCCCATTTTAAAACCTCAATATCATTCTTTAGAATGGGATAAAACCACAGCTCCTACTGTCGATTTAATTGTTCAGAACGGAATCGAAACTCACCCTTCTAGCAGTAACAGTGTTTCAGATTATTTCGACTTTGCCGCCTTGCTCGAAGCATCACAAGTATTATCAGGAGAAATTAAACTAGAGCAATTACTTTCGAGTTTAATGGAAGTAGTAATGAAAAATGCAGGAGCAGAAAAAGTTGTCCTGCTAATACACCAACAAGACCAATTAATAGTTGAAGCCATAGCCACAGTAAGCGAAGGTGTAACATTAAAATCTATTCCATTACAAACAACTACAGAAGTTCCCACCACATTAATTAACTCAGTTAAACGTAGTTTAAAAACAATACTTTTTGACAATATAACCAAAGAAAAAGATTTTATCGCCGAACCATATTTCATTCAGCAAAAACCCAAAAGTATTTTATGTACTCCCATACTAAATCAAGGTAAATTAATCGGAGTATTGTATCTAGAAAATAAATTAACGATCGCTGCATTTACACCACAGCGTTTAGAAGTAATTAAAATAATTTGTAGCCAAACAGCTATCTCCCTAGAAAATGCCCAACTCTATCAAAAATTAGAATCCTATTCTCAGAATTTAGAACTAAAAGTTGAGGAAAGAACTCAGGAATTAAAACAAAAAACAACTCAACTAAAATCTACCTTGAACAAACTTCGTTCCACTCAATCTCAATTGATTCAATCCGAAAAAATGTCTAGTCTAGGACAACTTGTAGCAGGGATAGCTCACGAAATTAATAATCCGATTAACTTCATTTACGGTAATTTGACAGCAGCCAAAAAAGATGTCGAATCCCTCATGGAATTAATAGAACTATATCAAAAACTTTATCCACAAACATTGCCAGAAATAGAATAAAAGATGGAAGAGATAGAATTTGATTTTCTGATAGATGACTTACCAAAAATACTCACTTCGATAAAAATAGGAAGCGAGCGTATCCGCGAAATTGTAGAATCACTAAGAAACTTCTCCCGTCTAGATGAATCAGAAATTAAATCTGTAGATATTCATTCTGGAATAGATAGCACCCTCCTGATTTTACAGCATCGACTTAAAGGTTATGCTAGATATTCAGATCTAAAAGTTATAAAAAAATATGGTCAACTGCCTTTAGTTAAATGTTATGCCTCAGAACTAAATCAGGTATTTATGAATATTATCAGTAATGCCATTGATGCTTTCCAACAAGCATTAGAATCAGACTCAGATTTGAAAAAAGAACGAACTATTACTATTACTATTTCTTGTCAAGATGATCGGAAAATACAAATGAAAATTGTTGATAACGGTCTCGGAATGAATAAGTCAGTTCAACATCGAATATTCGACCCATTTTTTACTACAAAACCTGTGGGTAAAGGTACAGGTTTGGGATTATCTGTTAGTTATTCAATTATAGTAGAAAAACATAGAGGTCAGTTAATTTGTAATTCGGTACTTGGAGAGGGAACAGAATTTTTAATTGAGATTCCTGTTTCAATATAGAATTAGGATTGATATTACAGCAGTTTCCAACTTGATGAAGTGGATATATTTATGCTTTTGGAAACTTTAGGGAGCCTGGGAAGTGTGGGGAGCGTGGGGAGTAGAGAGTAGGGAACAGGTAACAAATATTCACCCCGTTAGCTCCAGGTCATTAACCTGTAATCTGCTGTAAGTTTTGGGTTTTCAAACCGGCGACCCCGCTTGGCGTGACAGATGTGCCTGGTAGCGCACCAAGAGAGATAATAGAGACAGATAAATCAATAAAAAAGAGAAAAAAAATTAAATATTTACCAAATAATTAAGCTTTAAAGCTTCTTCTTTTAAGAAGAAAAAATCAACCATTTTCTCATTTGTATCAATCCTATTCCTTTAAGGGAGAGGTAATTATCAATTATCAATTATTGAAAATATCTGCCTGCAAACAATAATTTTTTTCTACTATAAGCAGAAAATATTGGTGAAGATGTAACATTATTTTTTCACCCTTGGTATTATATATAGCAATCCTATTTCAGCCCTTGTAAAAAAATCTCACAAAAAGGCAACAGCTCCGTCAGGCAACAGAGTCTCAGATTTTTTATCTGTGTTTTGATTTATGACAAATGATTTAGGATTGCTATACCCGCTTTTCTCACATCAATCTAGGTACATAAGTTTTGGGTTTCACATCATCTCCGGTTGAACATTTATAAATAACGATAGGAGGAAATAAAAAAGAAGGTAGAAGATAAGAAAGTTTTTTGCTCGTAATATTATCCGGACATGATTTTAGGGAAAATAAAACAAAAAAGAGGGAAAAAAATACTGTATCTCATTAAGATGAAAACCTCTATATTCAGTTAAATACTGATAATAAAACAGTTGCGTAGAGAAGGTAGACTTAAATGTTTATGCCATGTGTAAATATACATTCGTGGTAAATACCCAGTCAAAAAATCTTGCCCCAGTGTCAAATAGATCGTAAAATTAACAAATTAAAAATCTCAGACTGCGCCATATAGGCCATTATCAGCTAGAGGGAGAAATTAAATTATGACTCATCGTCCAATAATCCTAGGTATTGTGGGTGATAGTGCTGCCGGTAAAACCACTTTGACCAGAGGAATAGCTCAAGTATTAGGGCCAGAAAATGTCACTGTTATCTGTACAGACGACTACCATCGCTACGATCGAAAACAACGGGCTCAAGTAGGTCTTACTGCCCTACACCCAGATTGTAACTATCTTGATATGATGCAGCAACACCTGACCTTGCTGCGTACTGGACAACCAATTCTCAAACCTATTTATAATCACTCAACAGGAACATTTGAACCCCCAGAATATATTAAACCTAGTAAATTTGTGATTGTTGAAGGGTTGCTTGGTTATTCGACCAGAGGGGCAAGAGATTGTTATGATGTGAAAGTATACCTGGCACCCCCAGAAGAATTAAGAGCGAAATGGAAAGTAAAACGGGACACGATGAAAAGGGGTTATAGTGAGGCACAAGTCTTAGAGGAGATGCGGAAACGGGAAGGAGACTCGGAGGGGTTTATTCGTCCCCAACGCAAATGGGCGGATGTGGTAGTTACTTTTTATCCGCCTTCAAAAAATGAAAATAGCTCAGAGCTTCATGTACGTTTGGTACTTAGACCAACTATTCCTCACCCAGATTTTCTCGAAATTATTGGTCAAGGTAGTGCTAGTTTTCAGCCAGCAGTACGCTTGGGGTTAGACAGAGATATGGGTAAACCAGTAGATGTTTTGGAAATTGATAGTCATGCGACGAAGGAACAGGTAAATGAACTAGAAAAGATTTTGTGTACCGAAACGCCTCACTTAAAAAATTTCTGTTCATCCGAAGGAAATACAGATTTAGGTAAATTAATCGGCACAACTGGGGAGGTGCTTCAAAGTTATCCTTTGGCTTTGACTCAGTTGCTTATTGCTTATCACATGATTAAGGCAACTAAAATTTTTCAGTAGAATTATTGTAGAAGTTAGGGAATAGGAAACAGGGGTAAAAATTTCCGGCTTTTTATCTATTGTTTGGGATTTTTTACTGATTATTGAGAATTGTTTATAGTTAGTATTCAGCTATGGTATCCTTGTCAGATTTTATTTGACAAGAAAGTTGTTTTGGTAAAGTATAAATTTGGATAAATTTTGAACTATAAATTATGGTAAATAAAATTTCTGCTGAAGAATTTTACGATGAACTTGCTGCTAACTATGACGATGTGTTAAAAGACCCGAAGTGTAATGTACAACATATCCATGAGGCAGCTAAAATATTCCATAAATATAATTATCATCAAGGTAGTATTTTAGATATTGGTTGTGGCACAGGTTTTTTGAGTGAGCTATTGCAGGGAAATTTTGAATACACAGGAATTGATATTTCTAGTAAAATTCTAGATTATGCAGCTAAAAGAGGTTATCAAACTATCCACAAATCAATTGAAGTAGCTTTGCCTGAAATTGATACAAATTCTTACGATTTGGTTTTTTGTCTGGGTTCATTGTTATTTGTCGAAGATACTCAAACAGCAATTGAACATATTTATCGAATAGCTCGTCAGGCTATTTTAATTAGTCTTGATGAGACAAATGAGGAGTATATTAAAAATTTTGTTGTTCCGGTTGACGACTATTCAAAAATTACAATTGAAAATGCAACTGAAGATTATTTGATAGCAGGTTAGACTTCTCCAACTACAGGTGTTTCTATCCGAACTAGGATGATTTATATTGAACAAAAAAATTAAAGTAATTTCAGTTATCAGTTAGGTTCCTAACGGAGCGCGGGATAGTAAACATAAATGAATTTTGAACTATAAATTATGGTAGATAAAATTTCTGCTGAAGAATTTTATGATGATTTTGCTGCTAACTATGATGATGTGCTAAAAGACCCGAAGTGTAATGCACAACACGTCTATGAGGCAGCTAAAATATTCCATAAATATAATTACCATCAAGGTAGTATTTTAGATATTGGTTGTGGTACGGTACGGGTTTTTTGAGTCAATTATTGCAGGGAGATTTTGAATATACAGGAATTGATATTTCAGCTAATATGCTGGAATATGCAACTAAAAGAGGTTATCAAACTATCCACAAACCAATAGAAACGGCTTTACCTGAAATTGATACTCAATCCTATGATTTTGTTTTTTGTTTAAGTTCATTGCATTTGGTTGAAGATGCTAAAACAGCAATTGAACATATTTATCGAATTGCTCGTCAAGCTATTTTAATTAGTATTGATGAAGCGACAGAGCAATATATTAAAATTTTTTTTGTGCCAGTTTACGACCATTCAAACATTACAATTGAAAATGCAACTGAAGATTATTTTATAGCAGGTTGGACTTCTCCCACTACAGGTTTTTCTATCCGAACTCGTATTATTTGTATTGAACAAAAAAAGCTAATGTAATAGTTTAATAATTAAGGTTCAACGCTCGCCTATTTATTATACTATGCTGGATGATAGATATAAGTAAATTTTGGATTGTAAACTATAGATAAACAAAATTTCTGCTAAAGAATTTTATAATGATTTGCCGACAAAGTATGATGATTGGCTAAATAAATGAGGCAGTTAAAATATTCCATAAATATAATTACCATCAAGGTAGTATTTTAGATATTGGTTGTGGCACAGGTTTTCTTAGTAAATTATCACAGGGAAATTTTGAATATACAGGTATTAATATTTCTAGTAAAATGCTAGGTTATGCAACTAAAAGAGGTTACAAAACTATCCACAAGTCAATTGAAACAGCTTTGCCTGAAATTGATTCCCAGTCCTACGATTTTGTTTTTTGTTTGAGTTCATTGTATTTGGTCGAAGATGCTGCAACAGCGATTAAGCATATTTATCGCATTGCTCGCAAAGCTATTTTTATCAGCTTAGATGAGATGACAGAGGAATATATTAAAAAGGTTGTTGTTCCGGCTTACGACTATTCAAAAATTACAATTAAAAATGTCATTGAAGATTATTTTATATTAGGTTTGACTTCTCCCACTACAGGAATTTTAATCCGGACTCGGATGATTTATATTGAACAAAAAAATTACATCTAATTATATATTAAGTAGTGATTTTTTAGCTTACCTCCTGATAATTAAAAGGATGTACTGACTAATATCACTACTTCTAGAAAACTACATATTTTTAAAATACAAAAGGCAAAATTGAAGTGGGTGCAGGTATCATTTCTCCACCTCGGAAATCTAGTAATTGAACAATAATTAAATAGGCGATCGCTAAAGTTATAGAAATCGCCCCAGTAATAATAGCCACAATTTTTGAACGATCCATAATTTTCTCCTTAATTTATCTTTTTTAACTAGCTTAACTTAGAACGTTTACGCAAAACCTCAACCAAAGTCATAAAATCTTCCGGCAAAGGAGCGATCGCCGAAATTAACTCCCCAGAAACCGGATGTTTTAACTCCAGTCGCCAAGCATGAAGAGCTTGACCAGTCAAATTAACCCCCACCGAACGACCTTTTCCGTAAACAGTATCCCCCACAATAGGATACCCTATCTTAGCACTATGAACCCGAATTTGATGAGTCCGCCCAGTCTCTAAGCGAAACAACATCAGCGAAAAATTTCCCAAACGTTCCTTAACTTGCCAATGAGTAACAGCAACTTTCCCACCTCTTTCCACAGGTGTCACCGCCATCTTTTTCCGGTCTATGCGATGACGACCGATAGGCAAATCTATTATACCACTATCAGTTGTCGGGCTACCATGAACTACTCCCAAATATTCCCGTCTAGCAGTTTTTGCCTGTAACTGAGCCTGCAGATGTTGATAAGCTTGGTCTGTTTTCGCCACCATTATCGCTCCAGTCGTATCCTTATCCAACCGATGCACAATACCCGGTCGTTGCACTCCACCAATACCCGATAGGGAGTCACAATGAGCTAAAAGTGCATTTACCAAAGTACCATCAGAATGTCCGGGAGCTGGATGTACCACCAAACCAGCAGGTTTATTGATAATTAACAAAGCATCATCCTCATAGAGAATATCCAGAGGAATATCATTGGCTTCTATTTCTAAAGGCACTGGTGGAGGAATAGTCAAAATAATCCGATCGCCCTGGTTTAATATTACTTTTTTAGAAATACAGAGTTGGTCATTGAGTTTGACATTGCCTTGAGATATTAACTTTTGGATATGCGATCGCGATATATCCGGCATTTTTTCAGACAGCCAAACATCCAAACGTTGACTGACTTGCTTGACAAATTCACCCGTGCTAGTTACTTCTAAAATTATTGAACCTTCATCAGCCATAGTGAATAAAAATTGTTTGTGGGACTACCACCATATTAAGTCCTTAGTCTAGTATAAAATAACAAAATATCAAATAGGTTGGCCAAAAAGCTCTAATTTAGAGAATGAAACATACTCTTTCGGTTTTAGTTGAAGATGAGGCGGGAGTTTTGACCCGCATTGCTGGTTTATTTGCCCGCCGTGGTTTTAATATTGAAAGTCTAGCAGTTGGCCCAGGAGAACAATCTGGAGTTTCTCGAATTACCATGGTAGTACCTGGAGACGATCGGGTCATCGAACAGTTGACCAAGCAACTATATAAGTTGATTAATGTCTTAAAAGTACAGGATATTACAGCCATTCCCTGTGTCGAACGAGAATTAATGTTACTCAAGATTAATGCTACTACAGCTATGCGATCGGAAGTAATCGAGATATCAAATATTTTTCGGGCGCGGGTAGTAGATGTGGGAGAAGACTCACTCACTATTGAAGTAGTAGGAGACCCAGGAAAGATGGTAGCCATTGTCCAAATGCTTTCTAAATATGGTATCCGTGAAATTGCTAGGACAGGAAAAATTGCTTTAACTCGCGAGTCTGGAGTTAATACTGAGTTCCTAAAACTTAGAGCATTAGAAGCAAAGATGTAAGTATTTTTTGGGATATGGATTAGTAGAGGGGTAATGATTCAGGATTTAAAATAGTTAAGTTGAGCTTTCATCTAAGTTAAACAGCTACTATTTATATTTATAAAAACCTATATTCTATTCTAATCTGCATAATTTAGGTTTTATCCCAACCCAACTAATCCTCAATTGAATATTTTTTTTCGGCAATTACTCTGCTTTTAGCATCAGCATATAAGAGTAATTGCTTTTTTTTTGATAAATTTTTGTCAATATAAATATTCGGATTCACCTGGAACAATGAAATAATACCAAATCTTAAAATTTTTTATATATATCTTTGCAGAGGTCGAGTGTGGGAAGTGTGGGAAGTGTGGGAAGTGTGGGAAATAGAATAGCAACTAAGTAGGTAGGTGGGAAAATTTACAAGTAGTCATTGCGACCGAAACGCAGTGTAGAGAAGCAATCTCAAGGGTTTCAGCTACTTTATATTTCGTTATATAGTTAGGTTTATTCGTGCCTACCTGCTTAAATAAGTACCTAAACAAAATTAATTACCTACTCTGATTATATGTAATCCTTACAGTATAAGGAATTCAGTTTCCCTCAATGTGTAATTAATTTTGTGTACCTGCTTATATCATTATTATTCATAAATAGTATAACTTCCGGTTTTATCACACCACTTTAAAACTACTAGTCATTATATTTTTTTAATAATTATTAAAAATCATAATCCGTATTTTCAATTAATACAAATCTCATAACTTTTTTAGATGTTTTTTTTACTTCCGGAACTCTGCAAAGTACCAAGTAAAAGTAGGCAGTAAATCAAACAAAGGTTTGTTCAAAAAACAAATCAATTAGTTAATTATTCACAATTATTTCTGAATAGTGACTAGATAATTCCCAGAAAATATTGAACAGGTTTTAATTACTAAAAACCTGACTTCAACAGGGAAATAATCCCTAATTCGTAAATTACCATCCTTTAAAAATTAAACAAAAATCATGACACAACCAACAGCACAAGACCAATTAATGATCGAACTAATCAACCGCGCTCGCCTCGATCCTGAAGCAGAAGCAAATCGTTATGGGGCAAATCGTTATGAGGACAACATTGCAGACCTAAATGAAGGACTTTCTCCAGGCACAATTTCCAGCACTCCCAAACAACCTTTAACATTCAACTTCAACCTAAATGATGCTGCCGAAGCTCATAGCCAATGGATGCTAGATACCAACACATTCGACCACACAGGAGCAGGTGGCACAAACTCTAGACAACGGATGCAAAATGCCGGATATCAATTTACCGGCTCCTGGGGTAATGGAGAGAATATTGGTTGGAAAGGAACAACTGGCTACCCCAATTTTACTAACTATGTCAAAACCCTCCACGAAGACTTGTTCATTGACGCTGGTATCTCAAGTAGAGGTCATCGTATAAATATGATGAAAGATGACTTCCAGGAAGTCGGCATTTCTTCTTTAGAGGGGCAGTTTACAAGTGGTAGCAGAACTTACAATTCTGTGATGACCACCCACAACTTTGCCTATAGTGATAGTCAAAGCCAATTTTTGACTGGTGTTGCCTATACCGATGCAGTCACCAATGATAATTTCTACACTGTTGGAGAAGGAATTGGTGGGATAACAGTTGAAGCAGTCGATACAAGTAATGCTTCTAACATTTTCACCACAGAAACTTGGGGGTCTGGTGGTTACCGTCTAGAATTGCCAGCAGGTACTTACGATGTCACATTCTCTGACGACTATGGCAATGCAAACAACTCTCAAGTCACCATTAACTCAGAAAATATCAAACTAGACTTGCAAACCGACCAATTTGTCGGCGGGCCAACTATGGCTGACGACAACCTCACAATGACTGCTGCTGTTAATGAAATGCAAGCCCTAGCAGGTAATGACAATGTGACTGGGGGCGACGGTGACGACACTATTGGTGGGGGAGAAGGTAACGATATTATCAATGGTAACGGTGGCAATGACTCCTTAACCGGATGGACTGGTGACGATGAAATTAGTGGCGGTATCGGTAGCGATATTCTCCAAGGTGGCGATGGTTTAGATATCCTCAATGGTGGAGACAATGCAGATATCCTCAAAGGCGGAAATGATGCAGACGAGCTCAATGGTGATGGAGGCGATGACCTCTTACAAGGTCAAGCTGGCAATGATACTCTCAACGGTGGTGATGGCAATGATACTGCTGGCGGTGGTGCTGGTGATGATGTGATTGATGGTGGTGCGGGTAATGATTCCCTGAATGGTTGGAAAGGCAACGATGAAATCACTGGCGGTATTGGTAATGATATTCTCAAAGGGGGAGATGGCAACGATATCCTCCAAGGCGCAGCTCTCGATCTTTCCAACCAAACACCAGGCAATGGAGAAATTGATACACTCATTGGCGGTGCTGGTGCAGATAGATTCATTTTAGGACATCAATGGGGAGATTATATTCCCTCGTTGGGTGTGTACTACGATGACCAAGGCAACAACGATTATGCTTTGATTAAAACTTTCAACGGAGCGGAAGGGGATAAGATTGAATTGTATAATCAGAGTTCTGACTATACATTACAAGAAAATGCTTCTGGATTACCCGCCGGAACTGCTATTTATAGTAATAGTGGTAGTGAACTTATTGCTGTTGTTGATGGAGTAACAGGTATGGATTTGAATAGTGGTGAGTTTTCTTTTGTATAGTCTTGATAGCACAACACGATTTAGTTAAGAATAATATCAAATCCGCTAGCTTTGGAGCGATATAATTTCTAGCTCAAACACGATCGGGACTTACGCAAATTAACCTTGACAAGACCATATGTAGGGGTAATTTCCTTTCCTACGGAATGCTACGCAAACGGAATGCTCCGCAAACATGAATTACCCCTACAATATTGATGATAAGAAATCGAGTCTGTTTGAGGAAAATGTCAGTTTGTGGAATATCTAATACAAACCCGGTTTCTGGTTTTTGAATATAACTCGCCCTCTTCAAAAAGGGGGTTGGGCGGATAGATACAACAGAAAATCGTTGTCGGGAAAGTCTAGCAACTTTCCCCGAACATCAAAAATCAGATTTTTGATCGCTGACTATCCGAACATCATATTAGTTATTCAATATATACCGCCCTATAAATTTTATTTTCATCCTTCACAAAAATTACCAGCATCAATACCAGACAAAAATCCCTTTGAATTTTCCTAATATAATAAGTTAATAAATAATTAAAAAGGGGTTATTAAAAAGATGTAGGATTTTTACAATTAATATTCAGAACTAATAAGTAAATTGCTGTCTTTGATGAGATATAAAAATCAATAAACTTTCTATTATAACAGTTAAAAGTTTATATTTTTAACTCATCCACAATTCCGGACTTTTGATAAAAGTCTAGGTAGTTTTTAATGGCAATTAATTTATTAGGAAACATAAAATGGCTATACCAACAACAGGTAATGATACTTTAGAAGGAACCTCTGGTCCAGATATGATTAAAGCTTTAGCTGGCGATGATAGTATTGGTGGTTTAGGAGGTGATGATAGTATTGGTGGAGGCGAAGGGAATGATACAATTGATGGTGGCTCAGGTAACGACTCCCTCACGGGTTGGACAGGAGACGATTCGATTGCGGGTGAAGCAGGCAGCGATACCCTCCAAGGCGGAGATGGTCTAGATACCCTCAACGGCGGAGACGATGCAGATACCCTCAAAGGAGGAGACGGGGCGGATAAATTGTATGGAGACGGGGGTGACGACTTTCTGGATGGACAACTAGGTAACGATATCCTCTTTGGTGGTCTTGGTAACGATACGATCGCCGGTGGAAACACAAGTGGAGATGATGACGATGCTGACATACTTTACGGAGAGGATGGTGACGACTCCCTGCAAGGTCAGGGGGGCCATGATATTCTAGATGGTGGTGATGGTAATGATACTGTTGGGGGTGGAAAAGGAGATGATACTGTTAGTGGTGGTGCAGGTGAAGACTCCGTAACTGGTTTTGATGGTAACGACTTGCTCCAGGGTAATGAGGATAACGATATCCTCAGAGGTGGAAGTGGTGATGATACTGCTGGTGGTGGTGATGGTAATGATGTTGTTTATGGGGGCATCGGTAATGACTCTCTAACTGGTTGGACAGGTGATGACGTTATTTATGGTGAAGCTGGTAATGATATCCTTCAAGGTGGAGAAGGTTTAGATACCCTATATGGTGGTAATGATGCAGACACTCTTAAAGGAGGAGATGATGCGGATGAATTGTATGGAGATGGTGGTGACGACTCCCTGCAAGGTCAAAGTGGCGATGATATTCTAGATGGTGGTGATGGTGATGATACCGTTGGGGGTGGAAAAGGAGATGATATTGCCAGTGGTGGTGCAGGTAATGACTCCGTAACTGGTTTTGATGGTAACGACTTGCTCCAGGGTAATGGGGGTAACGATATCCTCAGAGGTGGAAGTGGTGATGATACTGCTGGTGGTGGTGATGGTAATGATGTTGTTTATGGGGGCATCGGTAATGACTCTCTAACTGGTTGGATAGGTAATGACGTTATTTATGGTGAAAATGGTAATGATACACTCCAAGGTGGAGAAGGTTTAGATATCTTATCTGGTGGTAATGGTAATGACACTCTCAAAGGAGGACATGATGCGGATAAATTGTATGGAGATGGGGGTGATGACTGGCTTCAGGGGCAAAGTGGCGATGATACTCTAGATGGTGGTGATGGTGAAGATACTGTTGGGGGTGGAAAAGGAGATGATTATGTAGAAGGTGGTAACGGTAACGACTTAGTAACTGGTTGGAATGGTGCAGACACCCTCATTGGTGTTGACTCTGATGCCGCTCAACCTGGTATGAATGCAATTGATACTTTGCGTGGTGGGGCTGATGCAGATTTATTTATTGTGGGAGATAGCACCCAAGCTTACTATGATGATAATGGCAATATTGACTACGCCCTAATTCAGACTTTCAATACTGCCGATTTGGATCGAGTTCAACTACATGGGAATATTGCTGATTATACATTAGAAGAAAACGTTGTTGGATTACCAGAAGGAACTGCTATTTATAGCAATAGTGGTAGTGAACTGGTTGCTGTTGTTGATGGGGTTACAGGTATGGATTTGAATAGTAGTGATTTCTCTTTTGTGTAATTTCTAGTTTTTTCTGATTTAATTTTTGCCGAGACTCATATCCTGTTCGGTAAAATACTGATAATAGGGCTGGGTTGTTGCGCTTGAGCGCTCCTAAACATATTTAGGCGCTAAAGCGCAACTACAAACAAAACAAAGACTTTTTTATAACTAATTATCCAAACACGATCTAACTCTGTTACTAAATAATTTTTTTGGCGATTGAGTCAGTCTTTTTTTGCAAGAAAAATTGACCTTTTTATCAATAATATTAAATCTGGTTTATCGGTCATATTGATGAGTTTTGAATGTTCATACTATCAGCCTCTAGTACAAAAGTTAATGATGTCTATTACATAAACCAACAGGATTTAGTCTCATTATCCAGGATACCTCTACCTCCTGTTGTGAGTTTAGCTAATCTGAATTAGATTCAAAATATAGCAATCCTCGGCGGGATTGTGTATAGAATATTTTGGCAAAAAGCAACAGCAAACAAGAGAAAAGTTTGATAATTTTGATGTATTTTTTACCGAATAATTCAGATTTAAAGCCTCCCCTTTCAAGGGAAAAAGCGGTGGATGGATTGCGAATAAACCTCGCCATATCCCATCGACCAAGAGAAAAGAAAAAATTTTCATGATTAGTCAATCCTATCCGTTTTTAAGGAGAGGTAATTGTTAATTGTTAATTGCTGAAACTTCCTGCACGGATTCCTATATATTGGCGACACGACCCTAGAACATAATTTTAAAATTACTTATTATCTGGTATAATCATAAATCCAATATCAACTAGATTAACGGGGGATAAAATGCACGAGTCTACCGCCAAATCTCAAGAATTTATATCCTCAATACTTGAGAAATATCAGAGCGATCGCCCCTTTCTAACTTTAATCAATCTCTACCGAGAAGACGTAACAAAAATCGGGCTATCAATGATACTTTATACAATCAAACATAGCCCAGAATGGATAAAACCTTTAGTCATTGCCAACGTAATTGATATTATTTCAGAACCGCAAAATCACTCAGTTTCAGAACTATGGTTAAATGGCATAATCCTAGGTTTAGCAGTAGTTCAAAACATTCCTACCCATTACTTGCACGTCAGATTACTAAGTAATGCCACTCGCAAAATGGAATTTAATCTGCGGTCAATTATGACCAGAAGACTACAACATTTATCCATCGGATTTTATCAACAAAAAAATACAGGCGCGCTCCAACTAAAACTACTCCGAGACGTAGAAGCAATTTCCCAACTAACAAATCAAGTATTTCAATATTTACCAGCCATCGGATTAAATATTTTAGTAGCAATATCAGTTACAGCAGTGCGAGCACCTCAGTTTCTCATATTTTTCTTAGGCACCGTACCCGTAGCGACAATTTTAATCCGACTACTAAGAAATCCCATTCGCGATCGCAACCAAAAACTGCGGGAAGAAATGGAAAAAATGTCAGCTCATCTAGTAGAAATGATCAAATTGATACCAGTCACCCGCGCCCACGGAGCCGAAAACACCGAGATTGAACGCACAGAAGCAAAACTAACGAAGGTCAGGCAAAAAGCAGTACGCCTAGACCAAATAAACGCTATTGCAGGTGCTTCTTCCTGGGTAACATTGCGACTATTTGGTTTTAGCTGTTTGATAACTTCAGCTTGGTTAGCCTACACAGGTCAATGGGGTATTACAGCAGGAGATGTCGTATTACTCACAGGTTATTTTGACTCCCTCACCATGTCAGTTATCCAAGTTATGAACATTTTACCTCAGATCGGCAAAGGATTTGATTCACTTTCTAGTATTGGGGAAATTCTGGAGTCACCAGATTTAGAACATAACGTTGGTAAGGAAACAGTTACACAAGTAGATGGGGATTTTAGATTCGAGTCAGTTGGTTTTACTTACCCCGCTCATCAAGAAGAAGCGATTAAAGATTTCTCCCTTACAGTTAAACCAGGAGAAACAGTAGCGATCGTAGGGCCATCGGGTGCGGGTAAATCCACATTATTGAATCTAATCATTGGTTTCCTACGCCCCACTGTTGGTAGTATACAACTTGATGGCGTTGATATGAATACTCTCGATCTACGAACTTACCGCAAATTCCTATCAGTAGTTCCCCAGGAAACTATATTATTTGAAGGTACAGTGCGAGAAAATATTCTCTACGGTTCAGATTTGACCAATGAAAAAAGCTTATGGCAAGCGATTAAAGATGCCAACGCCCTAGAATTTATCTCTAAACTACCGAAAGGAATTGATAGTAGAATAGGAGAGAATGGCATCAAACTTTCAGGTGGGCAACGCCAGCGCCTTGCTATTGCTCGCGCCTTAATTCGTAACCCTCGTGTATTGATTCTTGATGAAGCGACAGCAGCTCTTGACAATACTTCAGAGGCTTTGATTCAGGAAGCTTTGGAGCGTTTACTGACAAATCGGACAACTTTTGTGGTTGCTCATCGTCTCTCAACTATTCGCAAGGCAACTCGGATTGTAGTTTTAGAAGGTGGGCGCATGGTGGAAATGGGTAGTCATAGTCAACTGTTAGCAAATCGGGGATTGTTTGCTAGTTTGCACAGTTTACGAAGTTGAAATTTACTAAAATTATCAGGACTTATATCAAATCCGGTAGCATCGGTATAAAATCTTTTAAAGGTAGGAGTCAGGTAGGGGAGCCGTCGGATTGGCGAGGTACAGGAGTCAGGAGGAAAAACAGTTATAAAGATTTGGGAATGGTGAAGATGGACAATATTTTTATACCTAAACCTGTAGGGGTAATTCATGAATTACCCCTACTCCTCCATCGTTATTTATAAGTATTCAACCGGACATGATATTATTAGAGATGAGTCTAGGAGATTCCAACCACCTTTTTTTCGATCGCAACGGTTGCACAATTTATTTTCTTGTTTTGCCATATTTCCCCCTTTTCACACTGCTAAAGCCATTAATAATTCAGTTTTTTTTACTTGCGAATAAATATAACTTTATTAATTTTTTAGTCTTGTTTCTGTGAACAATTACTTAATACTTAATAAGAGTCATTTTTTTTAAATATATAATTTTTTTACTATCTCTATGCTACACCACCACGCGGAGAGATTGCGTTCTATTTCGGTGTATTTATTTCAGGATTCTATCTACAACTTACTACCTACTACCTAACCAACAAACACCAAAAATTCATCACTTAAATAGGATTGCTATAATAATTTTAAATAGACAATCGTAAATTGGGTAATAATTATTATAGCTAGGAGTCATAATGAAAAAACATTAAATAACTTCCGTATTAATACAGTTGTATTAAAAAATGGATACATAACTTTTTTTGATTGTAGCAACTTTAGATATTAGATTTTTTTGAATAAATATAGCTTAAGTTAGCTAATATTAAATTCACTAAAATACTTGTGCTAAAAGCTTTAGGGGGAAAATCAGGACTCAAGGAGAAAGACTTTTTCAGAGCCACCCATGATACATTAAGATGATTATAACTAACTTAACTGAAGTAAAAAGACTGAAGTAAAGAGCAAAATATCAACAAGATTCCCTGTGAATATAAATCAGTAAAAAAAGGAAATTTTGACATTAAATAAAAAATATGTTAGCTTGTAGCAAAATTTTTATTCAGATCCAAAGGATAAAATAAATATCAGGGCGCATTTAATCTTTAAAATTCCTCAAAACAACTAGGAGGATAGGGACGGGGAAACACCCCTAATCTACAACTATACAAAATCTATCTGGGAAGCATCTACGTTAATTTTTGTAAATCATGTCAATGCAGCCTTGGCATCAGGAATTATGCTGTTTTTACATTTATTTACATAGTTTCTTATTATCACTTATTGATTTAGTTGAATATCTATTTTTATAAATGGGGGACTACCAATATAGCATTTTCTAGTACGCCTGAGGTACAAATACAGCAGTTTCCAAATCAAGTACATACATTTATGGTTTTAGGGAGTGGTCCGTGTGGTTTGTGTGGGAGTAGCGGTGCGACCCCGCGTCGGCGACAGACGCAAGCGGTCGGAACCAGGCGTTTTGCTCCGCAACATTAAAAGCGGAGCGGCTCTGCACTCTTCGGGTTTCCTTTCCCTCCGGTCCCGAAGGGAACGCCATGGGAACCCCGACCAAGAGAGGGAAGGCGCACTCCTGTGAGGCAATAGGTGACACAGATTCGCCCCGTTTGCAGGTCATTAACCACCGAATCTGCTGTATATCCCTCTAAATCTTCAGATATTCCCTGACCCGCCTGAAAACAGGGGGAAACTACTGAAGAAACGGGAGCAAAGATTTAAGATTCTACCTCACTTACTTGACAACTGCTATAAATATGAAAAAAAACAATAAAACAGTACTTAGCTAGTGAAAAAATATACTTAGTTCATGTTATTCTCACAAATTCATCTTAATTTAGCTATAAGCAATTTTAAACTTATTAAAATTCCTGTTGCAATTGTTCAGTAAAATCTCAGATAAATTTACGGCATAATTGTATAGCTGACATTAAAATCAATAATAATTTATCAATGCTAAAATTACTTGATTTCTCAAATAATACTTAGTCACAATTATTCATTAGGTAAAACATAGTAAAAGGTAAATTAATGTATTTCCAAAACATCAGAAACTTTTTCAACTATGAATGACCAAGATAAAACAAAAGACGAACTAATTCAGGAATTGGTAACTCTGCGCCAACGTGTGGGTGAACTACAGGAAAAAAATTCCTGTTGCAATTTAACCGAGCACCATTTAAATATAATAATTGAAGAGCGCACTGCAGCTCTCAAAGAATCAAACGATCGCTTAGTAGAAGAAATTGTTGAACACAAACAAGTAGAAACAGCCCTAAAAGTGGCTCAAGAACAGTTACAAACAGTTTTGGCAGCAGTACCTGGCACAGTGTCTTGGATTAGTTCAGATTTACGTTACATAGAAGTCAATCAGCAGTTAGCTAATATGTTTGGTATGCCGAGGGCAGAATTTGTCGGCAAAAACATTGGTTTTTTAGGTACAAGCTCAGAGTTTAATGACTTTGTTGAGGAGTTTTTTGCCACTTCCGACTCAGAAATCATAGGTGAAATTAGCTCGCAACTTCATGGAGAGACAAGAAATTATTTGATTGTAGCCGAAAAGTATAATCAAAACCAAGCGGCTTTTGTGGTAGGTATAGATATTACCGAGCGCAAACAGGCAGAAAACGAGCTGAAAAATGCTCAAGAACAATTACACGCAGTTTTGGCAGCAGTACCTGGCACAGTGTCTTGGATTAGTTCGGATTTACGTTACATAGAAGTCAATCAGCAGTTAGCTAATATGTTGGGTATGCCCCGAACAGAATTTGTCGGTAAAAATATTGGTTTTTTAGGTACTAGCTCTGAGTTTAATGACTTTGTTGAGGAGTTTTGTGCCACTTCCGACTCTGAACTCATGGGTGAAATTAGCTCGCAACTTCATGGAGAAACAAGAAATTATTTGATTGTAGCCGAAAAGTATAATCAAAACCAAGCGGCTTTTGTCGTAGGTATAGATATTAGCGAACGAAAACAGGCAGAAAAAAATCTTTTAGCAGCCAAAGAGCAACTAGAAACAGCATTAGAAGCTGTACCAGGAATGGTTTCATGGATTAGTTCAGACTTAAAATATATCGAAGTCAATCAACAATTAGCCGATTTATGTCATCAACCACGGGAAGAATTTATTGGTAAAGATATTGGTTTCTTAGAACATTGTTGTGAATTTCATTCCGACATCAAAAGATTTTTCGAGAGTTCTGAGCAAGAAATAACTTATGAAGTAACTTCAAACTACCTGAATATATCCCGGAATTATTTAATTGTCGCTCGCAAATATAACCAAAATCAAGCTGCATTTGTAGTGGGTATTGACATTAGTCAACTAAGACAAGCAGAGTTAGCTCTTGGAGCAACTCAAGACCAGTTAGGGGCAATTTTGGAAGCAATACCTGGTATTGTATCTTGGATTAGCTCAGATTTGCACTACCTAGGAGTGAATCAGCATTTAGCAGAAATGTA